>JBARVK010000623.1:0-11455 GCA_049646225.1 Nodosilinea sp. | reverse complement strand
CTCCAGGAGCTGCGCGAACTGGTTGAGATTCCGCTTAAGCGACCCGATGTGCTGGCCAAGCTGGGATTGGAACCCACTCGCGGCGTGCTGCTGGTCGGCCCCCCTGGCACCGGCAAAACCCTGACGGCTCGCTCCCTGGCCGAAGACCTGGGCGTGAACTATATTGCCATCGTTGGCCCCGAGGTGATGGGCAAATACTACGGCGAGGCCGAGCAGCGCCTGCGGGCAATCTTTGAGAAGGCCAAGAAAGCCGCCCCCTGCCTGGTCTTTATCGACGAGATCGACAGCCTTGCCCCCGATCGCAGCAAGGTAGAGGGCGAAGTCGAAAAGCGCCTAGTCGCCACCCTACTGGGCCTAATGGATGGCTTTGCCCAGACCAAGGGCGTCATTGTGCTGGCCGCCACCAACCGCCCCGACCACATCGACCCGGCCCTGCGCCGCCCCGGTCGCTTCGATCGCGAAGTACAGTTCCGGGTGCCCGATCGCCCTGGTCGACTCGAAATCCTTCAGATTCAAACCCGCGATATGCCGCTAGATGGGGTCGATCTCGATGCGATCGCCGACCTGTCGGTGGGCATGGTGGGGGCCGACCTCAAAGCCCTCTGCCAAAAAGCCGCCTACTTTGCCCTGCGCCGCCAGGTGCCTGATCTAGCTGGCCCCGTACCCGACACCATGACCCTGGTGCATGACGACTTTTTGCAGGCGATTAAAGAGATCAAGCCCTCGGTGCTGCGATCGGTAGAAGTCGAGTCTCCCGCGATCGCCTGGGATGACATTGGCGGTCTAGAGAGCATTAAACAAACCCTGCAAGAGTCGGTCGAAGGAGCACTGCTCTACCCCGACCTCTATGCCCAAACCGGGGCCAAAGCGCCGCGCGGGCTGTTGCTGTGGGGGCCTCCGGGCACGGGCAAAACCCTGCTGGCTAAGGCCGTCGCTGCCCAGGCCCGAGCTAATTTTATCGCCGTCAACGGCCCCGAGCTGCTGAGCCGCTGGGTGGGGGCTGCCGAACAGGCGGTGCGAGAGCTGTTTGCCAAGGCCCGCCAGGCCGCCCCCTGCGTGGTTTTCATCGACGAGATCGACACCCTGGTGCCTGCGCGGGGCCAGTACCAGGGGGATTCTGGCGTCAGCGATCGCGTCGTCGGTCAGCTGCTCACCGAACTCGACGGCCTCCAGGGCTGCACCAACGTGCTGCTGATTGGGGCCACCAACCGCCCCAGCGCCCTTGACCCCGCCATTCTTCGGGCCGGGCGCATTGACCTCCAGCTCGAAATTGGCCTACCCGATGCCGCCGGACGGCTGGCGATCTTGCAGGTGCACAACAGCGATCGCCCCCTGGACGCCGTGGATCTCAACCACTGGGCCAACCACACCGACGGCTGGAACGGCGCCGACCTGGCCCTGCTCAGCAACCAGGCCGCCCTGGAGGCCGTGCGCGAATACCGCACCCTGGGAACGACCGACCCCGGCCAGATCCGCATTGCCGCCCACCACTGGGAGCAGGCCCACCAGGCCATTCTCAGCCAGCGCAGCTCGGTGGCGAACCGCGGTTGACCCCCTCTCCCCGGTTGGCCAGGGGAGGCTGAGGAGCATTACCGAGGGGGCCTCGACGCAGGCCCCGCTACGAACCCTCTACCCCAGGGTCGGCTTCTTTGAAAATGACCTGCGATCGCCGAAACCGCTGATAGAGACTGTATCGATTCAGCAGATCGCGGTTTGAGAAAAAGAACAGAGACACCGCCTCCCACAAAAACACCCAGCCGCCAATAAACAACCCCTCGGTCAGCACCGACGTCACCACGCTGCCCTCGGAGGGTTCGGCCATCAGCGTGGCCACCAGCAGGGTGCCCAGACCGGCCAGAACGTAGTGGAAGGTGCGGGTGTTGATCAGCTTGATGTCACGCCTGAGCAGATAGAGTTTGAAATCGACGCTGTTGCTCAGCCCGCGCCTCACCTCTTGCTCCATGGCGGCATTGCGATGGCCAGGGGGGAGGGTAAAACAGACCTCGATCGCGTGCTTTGGCGGAATCTCATCGGCACTGCCCTCCAGGTAAAGCTGCAGGTCGGGATCCAGCTCTCGCCGCTTGAAGGGGGCCGGGTCCCACTCGCTAAAAATATCGGTATAGCGATCGAGGGCGACTTCAATCATGTAGGCGTTGGTGGCGCTGTCGATGGCATAGACTTCGGCAAAGTACTCTTGTTTTCGCGGCATAGGAGCACCAGGTTGGGGCGATCTCTATCATCTCCCGATGAGAGGAACTGTAGTCAATGCCAGTGCCCCCAGCCTGGGGATCGCAGCGCTCCGACCAACCAGGAACAATCGAGTCAGTCTCAATAGCCGCCGCTGGCCCTCAAACCAGGGACTTTGGCACCGTCCAGGCCAGGGTCAGGGCGCGGGCGGCCATCAGCCCCGTGAGCGCTAGCCACAGCAGGTGGGCGCTACCAATCGACTGGGCCACCAGGGCCAGGGGCAAAAAGCCGACCCCCGCCGCCAGCAGGGTGGCATTGCGCAGCACTTTGCCCGCTGTGAGGCCGAGAAAGTAGCCGTCGAGCATGTAGGCGATCGCCCCCAGGCCCAGCACCGGCACCAGCCACAGCACGTAGGTTTGAACCACAGCGATCACCTCCTGGTGAACGGTTAGCAACCCAAACAGCGGCTGCGGAAACAGCACAAAGGCCAGCGCGAAGCATAGCCCCAGGGCGATGCTGGTGAACCCACCCAGGGTGAGCAGACGGCGGAGGTGGGTGCGATCGCCGCTGCCAAAATACCGTCCGGCAAAGCTCTCGGTGGCAAAGGCAATGCCGTCGATGAAGTAAGCCGACAGCGTCACCACCTGCAGCAGCAGGGTATTGGCCGCCAGGGTTTGGGTGCCCAGGGCCGAGCTGAAGTTGGTAAACAGGGCAAAGCTCAGCACCAGGGCAAAGGTGCGTACGAGAATGTCTCGGTTCAGCAAAAACAGCCCTCTAATCGCTTCCAGGTTCCAACCGTGGGGCAGCACGGTGCGCAGCCGCCCAAAGCCCCCCTCTCTGGCCAAGAGCGTCAGCCCGACCAGCAGCGTCAGGTACTGGCTGAGGGCCGTGCCCAACCCGGCCCCCGCACTGGCCCAGCCCAGCTGATTGATGAAAATGTAGTTAAAGACCACGTTGCTGCCGTTGCCCACCATTGACAGCGCAATCACCCGACGGCCCCGCTCGCGGCCCAAAAACCAGCCCATCAGCACCAGGTTTAGCAGCACCGCCGGGGCATCCCAAATGCGGGCGTTGTAAAAGGCGATGCCCGCCTCTCGCACGCCGGGTTCGGCGCTGAGCAGGGCAAAGCCCAGCTCGCGAATGGGGATTTGAAGCAGCAGAATGATCAGGCCGAAACTGAGGGCGATCGCGCCATTGCGCAGCAAAATCAGCCACAGCTCTTCGCCGTCGTCGCGCCCCCGCGCCTGGGCCGTGGTGCCCGTGGTGCCCATACGCAAAAAGCCAAAGCTCCAGTACACCACGTTAAAAATGACCGTGGCCAGGGCCACCCCGCCCAGGTAGCGAATGTCATCCAGGTGGCCGAGAAAGGCGGTATCTACTAAACCCGCCAGGGGCACCATCAGGTTTGAAACGATATTGGCCGCCGCCAGCTTCAAAAAGCTGGGTAGAAAGGCTGGCTCTGGGGCGATCGCAGAGTTTGGGGTGTTTTTGTCCATGGGTAAGCCGCAATTTCTTACCTACGCTACAGGGCCTGAACACCCTCATAGCCAAGAATCTTGATATTGGTGGTCAGCAAAACGTAGGATGCATTCGCGCAGCAATGCATCGCTTGGAGGATCTCCACCGCACAAATATCTTAAAACCGGGCACCCTAAAAAATTAGTGCATCCCTTCCGGTTTATGTCCAATTACCGACGCATTGACCGATCCGGCGGCAGCTATTTCTTTACCCATGTGACCTATCAACGGTACCCCTGACTTTGCACCGATTTAAGCAGGCGGGCGCGACGCGACGCCATCGTTGCGGTACGGCAAAAGTACCTCTTCACCATTGATGCGTTCGTGCTCTTGCCAGATCACCTCCACTTTGTGAGTATGTGCATTACAACCCGGTAAAGCATGGGCTGGTGGAATTCCCTACAGATTGGGCATTTTCGAGCGTACATCGGTATTTGCGGGAGTAAGCTTATTTGGGTTAGAAGGATCCAAGATGGTGCATTGCTGCGCGAATGCACCCTACACCAGGACGTAGCGGGTGAGGACGCGCATGATTTCGTTGATGCGCCCAGTAGGCTGGGGTTTGCGACCTTCGCGCACTTCGGCAAAGCCGAGGCGGTAGAGCTCGTGGATGATGTGAATCGAGACTCTTTAGAGAGTTTGCACACCGTCATATCTGAGAATTTTGGTATCAGCAGTCAGGATGGGGATTGCCAAAAGTCTTGCTGTCGCAACAATGATCTGATCTGCTGGGTCTTTGTGAAAGCTCTTCAACCGGGTTGACTCAATCAAAATCGGCAGGGTCAAGTCGAGTAAGCGAACTCCTGGATGGGCCAGGGCCAAGGTAAACCAATCTTCCAACGGCTGTGGCAGCACCAGGCGATCGTACTCTACCAGTTTGGCAACTTCCCAGCAGGAGTAGAGGCTAACGCCTAAACCGCTACTTTGGTAAGTCTGAAGCCAGTGGTGATGTTCCTGAGTCAGGCGGGCATCTTGCTGCACCCACCAAACCCAGATGTGGGTGTCGAGCACAATCACTGCAAAACATCCCAATCTTCTAGGGGAATCGCAGGAGCGAAGGGATCGTCATAACGATAAGGCTGTTGGTCTGAAGCAAGGGCTGCATCTGGCTCGGGTGTAGGCGCTGTGGCTGTTGCCAGGACAGGTTGCCCCTGAGGATACTTTGCCTTAAGAAAGCAGAGAAAATCTAAAACCTCGCTAATCAGGGGGTCAGACACACTCTCAAGCTCTTGAATCAGTAGGTCTTTTGGCGTCATGGCATTTCTCCCTTAGAACCAGAATCGCACTACCTCTATTCCACCATGACATAACGAGTCAGCACCCGCATGATTTCGTTGATGTGCCCAGTGGGCTGGGGTTTGCTCCACTCGCGGACTTCGTTACAGAGATTCATCACCAATTAGGAGACTAATGCCCAAAGTTTCGATTGCTACCCAGTTAAGCTTATAAACGGGTGAGCTACAGAGCTTGCAACCATTACCGAATCGCGATCGACTGAGCCAAATCTTCCGGGCTGAGGTGGTCGTTGACCACTTCGCCATCTGTAAACCAGACAATCCGCTCGCTAGCGCGGGCTACATCCGGTTCGTGGGTCACCATCACCACCGTAATACCCGCCGCATGGAGGTCGGCAAAGATGCCCAGCACATCTGCGGTCGTATGGGTATCCAACGCCCCGGTCGGCTCATCGGCTAGCAACAGTAGGGGATTGTTGACGATCGCCCGCGCGATCGCCACCCGCTGCTGCTGCCCCCCCGAGAGCTGGGTGGGCTTGTTGTTGATGCGATCGCCCAGTCCCACCCGCTGCAAAGCCTCAATCGCCCGCTGCTGGCGCACATCGCTGCGCACCCCGGCATAGATCATCGGCAGCTCTACATTCTCGCGCGCCGTCAGCTGAGGCAGCAGGTGAAACTGCTGGAATACAAAGCCGATTTTTTGGTTGCGAATGTGGGCCAGGGCGTCGTCATTGAGGGTGGCGACGTTTTGGTTGTCGAAGTAGTACTGGCCCGCCGTGGGGCGATCGAGGCAGCCGATCATGTTCATCGCGGTCGATTTGCCCGACCCCGACGGCCCCATAATGGCGCAGTATTCGCCGGGGTAGATAGATAGATTCACATTCCACAGCGCCCGCACCTCGGTATTGCCCGAGCCATAGACCTTTTGCAGCTGGCGAAACTCGATTAGGGGAGTGGGCATGGGGTGAGGGAGTGGATGAGTGAAAGGGGTGGATGGGTGAGGGGTGGGGCTATGTCCAGGTTAGCGTAGGCGTCTAGCGTTAGCCTTGGTAGGCAGTTTTGGCACTCCTGGGGCTGTATGACCGAGGTATAACTGAAGGGTGGCCGTTCTACGGGTAGCCGTGATGAAGACAGCTATTTCAATTCCTGATGGAGTGTTTGAGGAGGCAGAGGCGATCGCCCAGCAGTTGGGGGTTTCGCGCAGTGAGTTGTATACCAAAGCCCTCCAGGCATATTTGCAAAAATACAGCCGTGAGCAAAGGCTGCAACAGCTAAATCAGGTCTATTCCGAAGAATCGTCTGAGCTTGACCCCGTGCTGGCGAAAATGCAGACCATGACGCTGGCCTCCGAAGCTCTTGCCCACGAAGACCTGGCCCACAAGGAGTGGTAATGCACCGGGGAGAAATTTGGTGGGCAGAGCTGCCTGAGCCGGTGGGCTCTGAACCAGGGTACCGCCGCCCGGTGGTCGTGGTTCAAGACGATACGTTTAACCAGAGCCGCATCAACACCGTCATTGTTGTGATCGTCACGTCAAATCTTCAGTTGGCCAATGCGCCCGGCAATGTATTGTTGCCTCGTGGTGCATCTGGCTTGCCAAAAGATTCGGTTGCCAATGTGTCTCAAATTTTCACAATCGATAAGCAGTTTTTGGCCGAGCGGATTGGTTCATTGCCAGAGGCTTTGCAACAGGAATTAGATGAAGGCTTACGAACCGCTCTCTGTTTGTGATGCTCTATCGCAGGCCCGACTGCACCCGCCAGAGGCTGGCATAGATACCGTTTAGCTCCAGCAGTTCCTCGTGGCGGCCCCGCTCGACAATTTCGCCGTAGGCCATGACGTAGATGCAGTGGCAGTGGCGAATGGTGGAGAGGCGGTGGGCGATCGCAAGTGTCGTGCGCCCCTGGGTAATTACCGCCAGCGATCGCTGGATCGCCGCCTCAGTCTCGTTATCTACCGCCGAAGTCGCCTCATCGAGCACCAAGATCGGCGGGTCTTTGAGAATGGCGCGGGCGATCGCCAGCCGCTGCCGCTGGCCGCCCGAAAGCTTCTGGCCCCGCTCGCCCACAACGGTGTCGTAGCCCTGGGGCAGCTGCGCAATAAACTCGTGGGCCTCCGCCAGCTTGGCCGCGTGGAGAATTTGATCAAAGCTAGCGTCAAAGCTGCCGTAGGCAATATTCTCCGCTATCGTGCCCGAGAACAAAAACACATCTTGGCTGACCAGGCCGACGCAGCGGCGTAAATCCTGGGGCAGCAGGTCTTGAATCGCTTGCCCGTCGATCAAAATGCGACCTTGCTGGGGCTGATAAAACCGCAGCAGCAGCTTCACCAGGGTGCTCTTGCCCGAGCCCGTTGCCCCCACCACCCCAATGCTCTGCCCGGCAGGAATGTGAAGAGAAAGATGCTTTAGAACAGCCTGCCGATCGCGGTAAGCGAACGTAACATTTTCAAAGCGCACATCTCCCTTAACCTGCGCCACCGGCAGCGGATGGCGACCAGGAATCAGCTCGATTGGCTCATCCAGCAGGCCCAGCACCCGACGCACCGAGGCCATCGCCCGCTGGTACTCGTCCATGATTTCGCTCAGCTGGGTAAACGGCCACAGCAGCCGCTGCACGATAAACACCAAAAAGCCGTAGGTACCCGCCGACAGCGTGCCGTTGGCTACCGCCATACCGCCCAAAAACAGCATGGCCGTAAAGCCCACCAAAATCACAATCCGAATCAGCGGAATAAAGGCGGCGCTGAGGGCGATCGCCCTGCGGTTGCTGTAGCGGTAGGCATCGCTGTCCTGCCACACGCGATCGCGCTCATACCCCTCCGCCGTAAAGCTCTTAATCGTGGCAATACCCGACAGGTTGTTGGCCAACCGCCCGCTGATCAACCCCGCCCTGTCGCGCACCTCCATGTAGCGCGGAGCCAGCCGCCGCTGAAAGGCAACCGACCCCCACAGCACAAAGGGAATTGGCAGCATCGCCATCCACGACACTTCTGGGGCCAAGATTAAGAACGTTGCCCCCACCCAAATGACCGTGGTGAAAAACCGCAGCAGGTTGTGCGCCCCGGTATTGAGAAACCTCTCCAGCTGGTTGATATCATCGTTGAGAATCGACAGCAGGTCGCCTGTACTGCGGTCTTCAAAGTAGCTGAGATCCTGGCTTTGCAGGTGGCTATAGGTATCAATGCGCAAATCGTGCTGCAAATTTTGCGCCAGGTTGCGCCACAGCCGCGCGTAGATATACTCGCTCAGCGACTCCAGACTCCAGATCAAGAACGTCAGCCCCGACAGCACGCCTAGCTGCCCCGCAATGCTGGTGATCCCCACTCGCGCAATCAGCGAACTTTCGTTGTTGGTTACCACATCAATGGCGATGCCGATTAGGTAGGGCGGAGCCAGGTCGAAGATGGTGTTGAGAATCGAGTTGGCGATCGCTCCCCAGATCTGCGGCCGATAGTTGCGCCCGTAGCGCAACAGCCGCTGTAGGGGGTGCCGTGCCGATTGAATGCTGGCCATAGATGCCCTAACTGCAGAAGTTAAAGTGTAACCAACCCAGGATTGGTTTTGGATTTGGGATTAACGATTTTGGACTTGCCCCAATTTAGAGTGACTGCCACCACAAACACGAAAGGTGGGCAGTGCACACCCTACGGTCAAACAGGCCGCCTCATCAAAGCCGCCAACCCGTCAATTTGCAGAACAGACGTTTAAATCGATGATCAATCCATCCTTTCCGTGAGGTGCAGGACGACGGAACGTCCTGCTCGACGGGGGTCTGGGGCCTGCGAAACGGCCCCAGCAGCAGATTTGGCTTTTGTCCCCAATTGTGCGCCGCTTAGCCTAGTGCTCTGTCAAGGCTGAAATTTAGGGTTAAGGCTATTCTTGGGATGCCCTTCCTCTCGGTGCATTGCTGCGCGAATGCACCCTACGAAACCCACCTCACCAGGAGAGCTAATACTAAATCCTCCTTAGCTACCCCCGATTCAGCAGGGCAAACAACCGTTTGCCCCTACGGTTCGGCCTTTTGGGAATCGGGGCTATGTGACTCGGATTTGGTATAAGTCCCATTACAGCACTCGCAGCACGCTGGGCACGCTGTGAATCTCGCTAAATCCTCGAATTTCATCCAGCGCTGTCTGAAAATTCGCCTCCGTCACCTCATGGCTCACAATCACAATCTCGGCCCGCGTCTCGTGCTGCCCAATCTGCACAATCGACTCCAGACTCACCTGGTGACGGCCAAAACAGGTGCCCAGTTTGCCAATCACCCCCGGCGCATCCGCCGCCAGCAGCCGCACGTAAAAGCGGCTGACGATATCTGCCATCGGGCTGACCTTGCAGTAGTGCTGATGACTACAAGCCAGCAACGGATTAGTCGCCAGGGGCGTCGTCCCCGCCCGCAAATTAGCCGCCAGGTTCAGCAGGTCAGACACCACCGCGCTGGCGGTCGGCCCTTCCCCCGCCCCTGGCCCAAAGAACATCACCTGACCAATCGGGTCGCCCTCGATCAAAATGGCGTTGTACACGTCATTCACCGAGGCTAGGGGGTGGCTCACGGGCACCAGGGTCGGGTGTACCCGCAGCTGAAGCTGGTCCAGGGCTTGATCTGAGGTCTCGTCGAACTCGCCGTCGCGGCGGGCGATCGCCAGCAGCTTGATCACAAACCCCAGCCGTTCAGCGTAGGCAATATCCGCCGCCGTCACCTGGCGAATGCCCTCGCTGTATACCTCCGATAGCTTGATCCGGCCCCCAAAGGCCAGGGACGCCAAAATCGCAATTTTATCCGCCGCATCCAGCCCGTCCACGTCGGCGCTGGGATCGGCTTCGGCGTAGCCCAGGCGCTGAGCGTCGGCTAAGATTGGCTCAAAATCGCCCCCTTCCCGCTGCATGCGGGTGAGGATGTAGTTGGTCGTACCGTTGATAATCCCAGTCACCGCGCGAATGCGGTTCACCCCCAGGGCCTGCTTCAGCGGCTGAATTACCGGAATGCCCCCGGCCACCGCCGCCTCCAGCAGCACGTAGACCCCGGCCTCATTGGCGGCGGTAAAAATCTCGTCGCCGTAGCGAGCAATCACCGCTTTGTTGGCGGTGACCACATGCTTACCGTGGGCAATCGCTTTGAGAATCAGCGATCGCGCCGGTTCTAGCCCCCCTATCACCTCCACCACGACATCGATAGTGGGGTCGCTGACAATGCTCTCCAGATCAGTGGTGAGGCGCTCGGGCGCGATCGCCACCGCTCGCGGCTTATCCAGACTCCGCACACCTACTCTAGCCAGCTCAATCTGCCCCACCAGAGGATGGCGATGAGCCGGGTCAAGCAAAATTTTGGCCGTGCCCGACCCCACCGTACCCAACCCCAGCAAACCGACACGCATAGCCTGAGTTCCTTAACCGCGATCGCCATGCCCAATTGTAAAGGGATTGCTGCTAGTCAAAAAAAAGAAGGGCCGAATTGGCCCTTCTTTTTTCGCCCAGTGCGCGACCTAGTAGGTTTCTACGTGCCAGCGATGCTCTTTCTTCATCTGCTTGCGGAACTCAACCCAGTCGACGCCGTGCTTGGTGGCCACCACAGCCATCCCTTCGTCGATGCCGTCTTCCATACCCTTCAGACCGCACATGTATGTGTGGGTATTGGGCTTTTGCATCAGGTCCCACAGCTCGTCGGCATGCTCAGCCACCCGGTGCTGGATGTACATCCGGCCCCCCTCAGCATTTTGCTGCTCACGGCTGATGGCGTAGGTGAGCCTGAAATTCTCAGGGTACTGCTCCTGCATCTGCTCCAGCTCCTCTTTGTAGAGAATGTTGGGGGTGTAGGGTACACCAAAGATTAGCCAGGCCATGCCCTTAAACTGGTAGTCAGGGTTCTTCTGACGCTCGGCCTCTTTGAACATGCGCCACAGATAGGCCCGGAAGGGGGCAATACCTGTGCCGGTTGCCAGCATAATCACCGTGGCATCGGGGTCGTCGGGCAGCAGCATTTCTTTGCCCACAGGCCCGGTAATCTTCACGTCAGCACCGGGCTCGATCCCACAGAGGAAGGTTGAGCAGGTGCCGTAGACGGTTTCACCGGACTCAGGATGCTTGTACTCGAGCTGACGCACGCAGAGCGACACCGTTTTATCGTCCATGTGGTCGCCGTGGCGGGTCGAGGCAATGGAGTAGAGACGCAGCTTGTGGGGCTTACCCTTCTCGTCAATGCCGTCGGGAATAATGCCAATACTCTGCCCTTCGACATAGTGCAGGTCACCCTCAGACAGGTCAAAGGTAATGTGTTGCACAATACCCGATCCGCCCTCTTGAACCAGGGGCTCGTTAGACAACACCTTACCGACGTAGGGGCTGTTGGGCTTGTAGAGGTTAATAGGCACGCTCGCAGCGGCCTTCTTGGGTGCGGCTTGAGTCATAGGCTTGTTCTTGGTTTGGGTTGGCGCGGTCTCGGCTGGGGCAGCAGCTTCGGCGGACGCAACCACGGGAGCCGTAATCGGAGTAGGCTCAACACTATTAACAGTACCCACC
>JBARVK010000622.1:0-2496 GCA_049646225.1 Nodosilinea sp. | reverse complement strand
AAGAATATCAGATGGTTCCACCGGATACACCCCTGAGGCAAAAACTACTCCTCACCACCCTGCACCCGCAGCATGAGGAAACCAACACCTAGACCTACCAGGGTGAGGGTGAAAACAATCACCGCCGTACTAAAAATTTCGCCGCCCATACGCTCTCCTTCCACAGCACTATAGTAATTGGGCCAGTTGCCCAGCCCGCCAGGGGTTGACGTAACCCCTAACCGCCCTCATTTTAGACCAGTTTGGTATCAACCCCTGCGCCTATGACGACCCCTACCGTTTCAACTTTGAGCCGATCTTCTAATCGCCCCCGGCTGGCGATTACCCTGGGCGACCCGGCGGGCATTGGCCCCGAGGTGGTGCTAAAGGCTCTGGGGAAGAAGGATTGGGCCGCGATCGCTGACATTACCCTGCTGGGCACGCGATCGCGGCTGGAGCAAACCCTTGCGGCCCTGCGGCGATCCTCCTACACAGGGCCGCTCCCCTCGCTCGAATCCTGCTCGTTCGTAGATATTCCCCCGCCGCTGCCGCTGGCCGGGGTCACCGTTGGCCAGGCCAGCGCCGCCACCGGGGCCGCCAGCTTTGCCTACCTGCAAGCGGCTATCCAGGGCGCGGTGGCGGGTCAGTACGATGCGATTGTCACTGGGCCGATCGCAAAATCGGCCTGGAAAGCCGCCGGGCACCACTATCCTGGCCAGACCGAACTACTGGCGGAAGGCGCTAAGGCCGATCGGTTTGGCATGGCTTTTGTGGCCCAGTCTCCCCATACGGGCTGGTATCTACGGGCTTTGCTGGCCACCACCCACATTCCGCTGCGCCAGGTGCCTAATGTCCTGACGCCGACGCTCCTCACCCACAAGCTCGATCTGCTCATTCACAGCCTCAAGCAAGACTTTGGCCTCGCCAGTCCTCGAATTGCGATCGCGGGCCTCAACCCCCACAGCGGCGAGAGCGGACAGCTGGGCCGCGAAGAGGAGGACTGGCTGCGGCCCTGGCTAGAGCAGCAGCGCCAGCGCTACCCTCAAATACAGATCGATGGCCCCATTCCCCCCGACACAATGTGGGTCAGCCCAGGACAGGCCTGGTTTGGAGTAGATAAACACGCTACAGAGACTGCCCACGACGCCTACCTGGCGCTGTACCACGATCAGGGCCTAATTCCGGTAAAGCTGATGGCCTTTGACCGAGCAGTGAATACCACCATCGGGCTACCCTTTGTGCGCACGTCGCCGGATCACGGTACGGCCTTTGACATCGCCGGGCAGGGGGTGGCCGACGCCAGCAGCATGGTGGCGGCGATCGAGCTGGCGGTGGAGGTAGTGATAGCGAGGGTGATGGGGTGATGGGGTGATGGGGTGATGGGGTGCGGTAGAGTACTTGGGTTAATGGTGCTCCGTGTGGCTTGATGACTACGAAAGAGATTCTCCACGACCAGCTGTATCGGCTTGATGGCCAGAGCTATGGGGCCTACAAATCCATCAAGGGTGAATACGATTTTGGGGATTTTGGGCTGCATATTGACCACGTACAGGGGGACCCGTTTGCGGCTCCGAGTCGGGTGCGGGTGGTGGTGCCGCAGGCGGTGGCGGGGTTTCCGAAAGATCTCTGGGAAATACCCTGTCGAGCGATCGCCCTGGCCGACTACCTGACCCGCGAGTTTTATCGGGCGGCCCAGGGTCAGGAGCGGGGGGCTGGCTCGGGCAAGAGCGGTCAAATTGGCATTGTGCGGCCCAGCCAGGCCGTTCTGAACCGCAGCGCTGCTAACGTAACCGCCGAATCAGTAGAGCTACGCTTTACCGTAGGGCTACCGGCCTTTGGCAGACGAATTGCGGGGCGACAGGCGGCGGCACTGCTGTGCCAAGCCATCCCCCAACTGGTAGAACGAACACTGATCTACGCCACGCTGGATGCGGCCAACATTCAGCGCCATGTCGATACGGTGGAAGATGCCGAGGTGCTGCGATCGCAGCTAGCCGACCACAACCTGATGGCCTTTGTCGCCAATGGCGCAATTCTGCCTCGACGCAGCGGCGTGGATGAACGCCCTTTACAGGACCAGGCCGTTCCCTTTAAGTCACCAGACTCTCTGCGGGTAACGCTCACCTGCCCCCATGCTGGTCCTGTTACGGGGATGGGCATTCCTCAGGGCATTACGCTGATCGTGGGGGGCGGCTACCACGGCAAATCGACGCTGCTGCGGGCGATCGAGGCGGGGGTCTACAACCACGTCCCCGACGATGGGCGACATCAGGTGGTGACGAATGCACTGGCGGTTAAGGTGCGGGCCGAGGATGGCCGCAGCATTGCCGGGGTCGATATCTCCCCGTTTATTGGCAGTCTGCCCCAGGGCAAATCAACCCAGAATTTTTCTACGCCCAATGCCAGCGGCAGTACGTCCCAGGCGGCCAACATTATTGAAGCGATCGAAGCTGGCGCAAGGTTGCTGCTGGTGGATGAAGATACCTCAGCGACTAACTTCATGATTCGCGATCGCCG
>JBARVK010000621.1:0-5769 GCA_049646225.1 Nodosilinea sp. | reverse complement strand
CATTCACGTTAGTGCGTTGGTTGTTTCAGTGTCCTAAGTCGTGGTAACACGGCCTGTTCGCTGTCCATGATTAGGCTCCAGGAGGGTCTCATGCAGCTCAAAATGCGTGCCACTGCCTTGTCAAGGCAGTCATATTCGATCGCCCCTCGGGTTTCTCCCGAGGATGCGCTCAAGCCCATGATTATGCGATTAGAAACGGCTCTGGGTCGCCGGAATTTAGCCAAAAATATTGTTTTATTACAGCGGCCCAAACCGCCCATTCTAGGCCCCAACGTAGACGAGCAAACCATCAATTTTGTGGTGGGTTATAGTGGCTCGACCCACAGCCAGGCCGCCCTCGATTTAGCCCTGTGTGCGGCACACCAGACTCGTTTGGCCAAGCCCAATCCGGTACATGTGCACGTTGTTTACGTCGTTGACAAAACTCGCCCTAGGACGATTGCCAATGCCGATCGCATTCTCTGGCAGGCCCGTTGCTTAGCCAGCGAGTGGCGTGGCTCGCTTAACGCTCACCTGCGAGTCGGGCAGGTGGCGACGGAACTCAGCCAGGTGGCCAAAGAGCTTGGGGCCGAAGTGCTGCTGGTGGGGTGTCATACCGCTAAGCACCGGCTGGTGCGGCAGCTAGAGTCTCAAACCCCGTGCTCTGTGCTGGGTCTCCTGTAGGGCCAATTGAGCCAGCAATCGCCGGTGAAGGGTTCTGTTCACAGCCCCAGGGGGGTGCCTCGGTTCGTAAAGCGTACCGCTTTAATCTTCCAGTCGGGCTGGTTGATCAGCGTTTCGCGCAGGCTGCCCAGCAGCCCCTTTTGTTCGCACAGCGACAGCGAATTGAGCACCCGGCGGGAGGTACGGGCCACCCGCAGGTCAATCGTGACCGTTTTGGTTTCTGGGTCAAAGCTGGTGCGGTACCCTGACAGGGTGAAGTCTGGAATTGCCTGCTCCGCCAAAATCAGGCCAACGGTCGTTTCCATACTTTGGAGACGGGGCACGAGAATAGGCTCGCGCCGGTAGTTTTCGCAGCGATTGTCAAGGGTATAGAGGTCAACGGCCACCGGGTCGGTGGGCACCATCAGGCGTCGAGCCTGAGTCTGTAGGGTGCGGCTGGCCCCGACTACGGCATCGGCAGGGTCGGCGACCAGCGCTATCGATTGAATTGGAATGGCGGCATCGGGTGAAGGTTCTACCGTTCGGTCAACTCTGCCCGCGCACCCCCCCAGCAACCCCCAGCCCAGGGAAATTGCCCCCAAAATTAGTCCAGAGTTTATTTCTGGGGCTCTTAGCCAGGTATGGTGAGGACGGTATTGAACGGGGTTTGGGCAACGGGGCATGGCAAGCGCTTCCTGGAATCGACGACACGTACTGTCGCTGGCCGATTTTACGGCGACAGAGCTAGAAACGGTGATGGAAACGGCGGTGAGCTTTTGGCAGGTGCTGTCGCGCCGCACCCGTAAGGTGCCCGCGCTGCAGGGGTTGGTCGTCACCAACATGTTTTTTGAGCCTTCCACCCGCACCCGCAGCAGCTTTGAGCTAGCTGCCAAACGGCTGTCGGCGGACGTACTCAACTTTGCCCCCGGTACCTCGTCCCTGACTAAGGGTGAGACCATTCTAGACACCGCCAAGACCTACCTGGCCATGGGCACCAACCTGATGGTGATTCGCCACCAGGAGTCGGGGGTGCCGGGGGCGATCGCCGCCGAGATGGACCGGCTAAACACCGGAGTCGGCGTGCTCAACGGCGGCGACGGCCTCCACGCCCACCCATCCCAGGCCTTACTCGATCTATTCACGCTGGGGCTGAGCCTAAATCCGGATCAACCCACTGCCTCCCTGCTGGCGGGCAAGAAAATTGCTCTAGTGGGCGATATTCTGCACTCCCGTGTAGCCCGATCTAACCTGTGGTGCCTCACCGCCTGCGGCGCCGACGTGCATCTGGCCGCCCCGCCCACCCTGCTGCCACCGGGCTTTGCCGAGGCCTTTGTAACCCAGTCGCCCATTGATATTCCCCGCGCCATTACCCAGCACAGCACCCTGCCCCCCGCCCTAGAAGGGGCCGACTTTGTCATGACCTTGCGCCTGCAAAAGGAGCGCATGACCCAGCACCTGCTGCCCAGCCTGCGGGAGTACCACCAGAGGTTTGGGGTAACGCGCGATCGCATTCGTACCTGCCAACCTTCTGTTAAAGTGCTGCACCCCGGCCCCGTCAACCGAGGCGTCGAAATTAGCTCCGACTTGATGGATGATCCTGCGCTGAGCTTAATTAGCGACCAGGTCACCAGCGGCGTCGCCGTGCGGATGGCGCTGCTGTATTTGATTGGCGTGGGGGTGAGGGAGTAGGGGAGTAGGAAAGTGGGGAAGTGGGAGAGTCAAAGCAATCACCCCATCACCCCATCACCCCATCACTCGTCTGCACCCTAAACCCTGGATCGCTCGTTTCCCGTACAAAATAACGGCCCATCATGCCGTAACCGATCAGTCCCACCCATTCTCGCAGCACCAGAAACTGTAGGTGCTCAAAGTCCAGACTATCGGGTACCGGGCTGGGGTGAGGGATGACCTCAAACCCCAGGCTGCGAAAGGTGAGCAGCGATCGCGCCATATGGGGCGGGTCTGTAACCAGAATCAATCGCCGAACGTCTGGCGGCAGCAGCGCGGCGGTAAACAGGGCATTTTCGTTGATGGTGGCGGAGCAAGGCTCACCGTTGATGGCCGCCGCTGGGATTCCAGCAGCTTCTAGCATATGGCCAATTTCGATCGCGTCGCCGCGACCGCTGGCAAAGATAAGGGGCGATCGCTGCTGCCGCCAAAGCTCAGCCGCCACTTGCACCCGGCTGGGCCGAAAGTCGCCGCCCCGACCCAACACGACAATAGCGTCAGCTGGCAGACCACTATCCGCTGGTACGAGCCAAGCTAAGCCTTGGCTGCCAACCTTTCCGCCCAGGGGCGAAAAACCCAGGCTATATAGCAGCAGTAACAGTACCCCTGCCACGCTAGCCTGACGCCTCCACGAGCAGGTTCTAAACACCCACGGAGCCGCTATGAGAACCGTCAGGAACGGCAGCACTAACCGGGGCTGTATGAGCAGGTTAAACAGACGCCAGCTTAAACTGGCCCAATGGGAAGCAGCGGTCACCTGACAAGCCGATATATCAACCATGGCACACCTCCGACTTCGTCAAGACAGAAGACATTGACCGTTCACTTTATAATGCCAAGCAGTAGCAAGGAGCGATGTCTGTCCCAACACACGCAGCCGCGATCAGGCTGTTGCGCGATCGGGCTTCCCCCAGCCTCTGCTTTGCCTGGAACGTTAACGTAACCGTCCATTACTGTAGACGGAGAATCTTTAATCGAATTCTTGACCGATTGCACCTCATTGTTTCTTTATGCAGCTTGCTTCTTTTCCCTCTACAGCCGTGACAGCTGACAGTTTGCGAGTGACTTTTGCCCCTCTTTCCCTAGAAGAGGTTTACGCCGCAGCAGATACCTCTGCCAACGGCGCTGTTGTGGTGATGAGTGGTACGGTGCGCGACAACAGCGAAGGCAAGGCGGTAGTAGCGCTAGAATACCAAGCCTATGAACCGATGGCGCTGGAGGTCTTTAAGCAAATTGCCGCCCAAATTCGCGCTACCTGGCCCGACGCTACCCGCGTGGTGATTCATCACCGCACCGGCAAGCTGGTAGTGGGCGATATCAGCGTGCTGGTGGCGGTGGGCTGCCCTCACCGGGCTGAGGCGTTTGCGGCTTGTCAGTATGCGATCGATACCCTGAAGCACAACGCCCCGATCTGGAAAAAAGAGCACTGGCAGGACGGCTCCACGAGCTGGGTGAGTATTGGGGCCTGTGAACAGACTTCAGAAAGTTGCTGAAATTATCTGGCTTTAGCTACCCAGCTACCCAGATAATTCAGTTTCATGGATAACGCCCTTGAGCAATCAAAAGCTGACGCTCCAGTATACGAGTCGGCTTGTTGAACATCAGAAGTTTTGCCGTTGCTCGACCTATTGGCGTTATGCCGTTAAGCCGAGCGTTGTTGTCCAACAGAAAGTGGTCCGACCAAATTTGGGTGCGAGGATTGAACAGAGGCGTAATTTCGCCCGTAGCAGGATCAAATGTAGTCAGGTCAGTACCTTTGTGACGATTGCAGGAGAGGCAGGAGAGAGCCAAGTTTTCAGCCGTTGTTGGACCGTCGTGCTTTTGGGCAATAACGTGGTCTACCTCATGGGTGTAGATCGAGAAATCCTGGTGGAGCAAGCAGTATTCACATCGCCCCTGGGCGCGCTGACTGACTAACTGGCGCAGCTCAGCAGAAATTTTAGCCGAGGTCATTGGTCTAACGAAGCAACTGCCCGTGCCTTCATGAGAATCATCAAATGCTCAAGCTGTTCGTAGACATCAAGCTCGGCGACCTCAGCCTCTGTTAGGATCCCTTCACGGTTTTTGTCGAGGAGGGAACTGAGGCGATCTTGAGCTTCGAGGGAAACTTTAAAAGCGATGATGTCTTGAGGGGTAGGGCGAGTCACCAGAAAGTCGAGGACCTCGAGATAAGCCTGGGGCATCTCTGGCAGGTTCGCCGTTGGCAATTCCAGGGATGCCCCAGCGGGACTGCCTGTATTGACCAGCTGGCTCAATAGCTCGGGTAACCGGTTGCGAAGGGGCTCTAGCCGTTCTGCCAATTCGTCGGGTATTTGAATCGTTAGCTCAGCCATCGCGCTCTCCTCGAACGTTGCCAACAGGTGCCATAGCCCAAAATTTCACTGAAACAAGCTGAAATCACTCCTTGTAAATGGCTGAAATCCTTGATATGCCGTAGGGTGGGCACTGCCCACCAGCCTTATTTCAGTGACATTCGTCATAGCCCGTCTTTATTCTAGGCTGTCTCTCAATTACGGGAGAAGTCTAAAGTTTTTGGGGCAATTCCGCGGAATTTCCTCTGATGCAGTTGAATAAAGCAAAGAAGCTTTGACCTATCAGATATGTCTGCACCGTTCAGAATCACTCGCCCGGCAGTAAAGTCGGTTGACACCAACGCCGAGAAAACAGCGAAGGAAGTTAAAAGCTACCTGGAGCGGTTGCTAAAGCTGATTCCCGCAGAGGTAATCAGCCTGTACCTGGTAGGCAAGGGCATGATTGCCGGTGGGGCGGTCTCCCAGGCATCAATCGCCTATTGGGGCGGCTGGACGGTCGTTTGCTTGGTCGGCGTGTTCATCGTCAGAATATTTGGGACGGCGGATCCGAATCCAGATAAACCAGAAGGTCAACCGCAACCCCCGCCGCAACCCCCACAAATGGGGGCCGTGTTAATTGCCTGTGTCTCTTTCCTGGTATGGATTTACTCCATGGGGGATGTGTTTGCCCTGCTCAATTTCTACGAGCCCGTACTGGCAGGATTGATTATGCTGGGATGGACTTTCTTCGTCCCGTTTTTCTACAAAGGCTCTCGTACTTAAGCGGTGATTGGCCTCATCCTATTGTGTGAGTTTGTAACGTTCCTCCAAATCCTAAAAGATGGCAGAGTCTTCTACGCCTTCCAGAAAAATTCAGAATCTGCGGAGTTTTACCGTTCAGATTCGACATATTAAAACCCAGGAGATTGTGGGTACGGGGTTTGTGGTGTCGGAGGAGGGGCTAATTGTCACCTGTAGCCATGTGGTAGTGGCGGCAGGGGTAAATCCACGCTTCGGAGAAATTCCTGGTCATTGGGAACTAATCCGCAATCATTTCTTTCCCTCAAGCGACCCGTTGCAAACCGACCGCCAGGCGGCTATTCCGGTG
>JBARVK010000620.1:0-17486 GCA_049646225.1 Nodosilinea sp. | reverse complement strand
TCATTACCTTGACCCGAGACTACATTCTTGTGCTCGATCCAGATCGTCTTCACCATGACGACGTTCAACGCTTGAAGACCAACTTGCAATATCCTGTGTTTGCAGCTAGTTCTACCGAGCAAGCGGTAAATCGGGTTAGCCAGGGGGCACCCCGCCTGGTGATATTGGTGGGCAATAATTTTCAGGCCTGGTCGCAGCCGTTTGTCAATCAGCTGCGGCAGTACTGTCGCTCTCTTGATACGACAATCGTGGCCTTGACCGACTCTACCAGCCCCCAATGGAACTACAGCGAAGACACACCGGGAGTAGATGGCCTACTGGTGCAGCCTCTCAGTTTGGACATTTTGCGATCGCTGGTGGAGTCAGCCTTTGCCCGTAGTATCTGCTATTGACCATACTCAACCACGCTTAAATGCGTAGAGTTGAGCAGTTCAGCTGAGCAATTTCCCGTATTGACCCCGGTATCAGCATTTGCTGGCACAGCTGGGTATGCTAGTGACTAGGTTAAAAGAGAGCCTTCATGCTGCCCAAGGTTTTGCCCGAAAGCCGAATTCAGGTGTTTAAATTTTGGTTTAATGGTGCTCTGCAGGACGGCACCCACTATTCCAGTGAACTGTACTACCGGGCTTTAACCGTTGAGGCCAACCAGCGCACCCGTTTGTACCACCTGGCCTGTAAATGTTCAGAACAACGGGCTAGGACACTGGTGTCGGTCGCCGATGAGCGGTGCAGCCTCTGGATTAGCCTGCGCAGCCAGATGATGGCGGCGCAGCTCTTGCAGCAGCGAGTCGCTGGACTGCCCCGCCCCCGACTCTAGCCAGCCGCCGCCACCTCAGCGCTAGCCCAGACCAGATCGCCCTGCTCAATGCAGCCTTTGACCTTAAACGTAGTCGGGTCAAAGAGGGTTAAGTTGGCCTGGTAGCCCATCGACAGCTGCCCCAGGTGACAGTCTACGCCAATGGCCCGAGCCGGGTACAGGGTTGCCATTCGCAAGGCCTCTGCTAGGGGAATGCCCACCTGTCGCACGCAGTTGCCTACGGCTTCTATTAGGGTTAGGGCGGCACCGCCCAGGGTGCCATCGGCAGATAGGCATTTACCGTCGCGATAAAATACCTGCTGGCCGCCAATGGTAAATGACTCTAGGGCGGTGCCTACCGGCGGCGTGGCATCGCTGACCAGCACCAGACGGTCTTGCTTAAGGGTTTTGGCCAAGCCCACCGACCCGTAGTGAACGTGATGGCCATCTACAATAACCCCTGCGTAAACATCGGGCTGGCTAAAGGCGGCCCCCACTAGCCCTGGGCTGCGCCCCTGCCAAGCCGACATCGCGTTAAATAAATGCGTCACCATGCCAACGCCTGCTTCAAAGCTGGCTAGAGCGGTCTCAAAGCTAGTCTCTGTGTGCCCTGCAGCCACTACAATACCTGCCTGCGCCAGCTGCTGAATATACGCCGAGGGCACCTTTTCAGGGGCCAGGGTGACGAGCTTAATCACCTCTGGCCCTGCCTCGGCCAGGTGATCGATCATCGTGCTATCGGCAGGGCGGATATAAGCCTGGTTGTGAATACCGCCCCGCTTGGGGTTGAGGTAGGGGCCTTCTAAATGCAGCCCCAGGACCCGCTGCGGATAGCGGCGACGGTACTCAGCCACAAGCGCGATCGCCGCCTCCATATCCGCATCAGTGGTGGTGATCAAAGTCGGCAAGAAGCTGGTTGTACCGCTCTGTAGATTGGTACGGTGCATGGTATTCAGGGTGTCGGCGGTAATCGCATCATTAAACATGACGCCGCCGCAGCCGTTGAGCTGCAGATCAATGAACCCTGGGGCTACCGACCAACCTTGAGCGTCTAGTCGGGGCATATCCGGGGCCAGGTGAGCTACAGGAAGCAAACCAGCGATCGTGGCTCCTTCGACCACGAGGGCATGGTTTTGCAAAACTTGGTTACCCGTGTAGAAGGTACAGTTAGTCAGGGCGTAGCGGGAATAGCGGGCCGCCGCCGCAAGGCTTAAACTCCCGACCCTTAGCTCTGTTGTAACCCTAAAGGACATGGCGATGCTTCGTCCATTTCATGTGGCGTTTCCAGTGTACGACCTGGCTAACACCCGTCACTTTTATGAATTTAAGGCCTTTGCCCAAGACGAGAGCATTTTTGCTCAGCTGGAGGCGACGGAGTAGTCCAGTTACCCAGCGGTGGCAGTAGATTAGCTACTGCTACCGCTGCCACCGCTGTCCGCGATAAATACCTTCAGTCTTCACACCGGGCTGATTGGCTGACTGGTCAGTGGATGCGGTCTCTGGAATGGAGTGAGACGGTCGGTATCGAATGCCGCGATAGGTTAGCTCGTAACCGTTGTCAGTCGCCGCTGTGGCTTCGTTAGAGGGTGACTGAGCGGAATTGTTCGGTTTAGAGTTAGCTGGTTCAGGGTTAGCTGAGACACTAACCGGGGTCGCATCCGTCGCGATCGCTGGTGGAATGTCGGCACGGCTGATCTGAACGGCCGATTCGCTGGCCCAAACCTGCCGCTGTAGCGCATAGAGAGCACCCAAAAGCCCTAACAGCAGCACCTGCCATGGAGCTTCTAACAACCCTACGATCACCAACCCTAGCGCAGAGATAATCCCCACTGCGGTTGCCAATAAGGTAAAAAAGACCATAGATCCCCCTTAGACCAAGGGCTGAACAACACGTCCTCTGAGATCCTCACACTACAGGAAGGACTTGGGCTTGTCATCTGACTTACCCAGGGGATCTTTAAAGTAACATTTAAGCTCAAAAGCCCTGTAGCCGTAGCTACAGGGCTTTTACTCTGATCACGATACCCCCAGGGGAATTCGAATCCCCGTCGCCTCCGTGAAAGGGAGGTGTCCTAGGCCTCTAGACGATGGGGGCCTGTTTTTCAACGATTCTCAGTATAGATAAAGGGGAAACCCTTGTCAAACCAAGTTTTGTTGTTTTGGGCCCTTGGCAGTTGGCAAGATGCTTTGAGCAATCCAGCTGTCGCCGTTCAACCTAACGCTATTCTAAACCGATGAGGCCATTCTGATCTCACCAAATCTGATCAAATTATTTACCCCCCTAAGGCTAGCTAAGGCGATAGGGTTTGCCGAACGCGTTTGTGACCGTACATGGCACGATCGGCGTTAGCCCAGGCCCACCGTAGCCCCTGACTGGGATGGCGACCGGCAATGCCCACCGAAGCATGCAGTTGATGGGCTAAAAGGGCTTTCTCTAAGCGGGTTTTTAGGGACTCGCCTTCGTCTAAAGAGCACTCGACGCACAGCATGGCGAACTCATCCCCGCCAATTCGGGCGACTACATCTTGCTTGCGGGTAGTCTGTCGCAGCACAGCGGCAGTTTGCTTGAGTACATGATCTCCGGCAGCGTGACCCTGGTTGTCGTTAACCGTCTTGAGGCCATCAATATCGATGACGATGATGCAGGCTGGATAGCCGTAAATGGAACAGCGCTCTTCTTCGCTATCTAGCAGCTGATCCCAACCGCGGCGATTGTACAGCCCGGTTAGCCCATCGGTAAGGGCTTCCGTTTGCAGCCGTTCGGCCAAGCGGGACTGTTCGGCAGCCTTGGTATCGGCATGGAGAATGCGACTGAGTAACTGAGCCAGCAGTTCAACCAGGGGGAGTTCCTGCTGGATAGTCGGTGGCTGAGGGGCTGGATCGATGGCGCACAGAGTACCGAACAATGAGCCGTCTTCATAGACTAGGGGAACGCCCACATAAGCACCGATTTTGACCTGCTGACCGATGGATGCCTCGGCGTAGGCGGCTACTTCATCAGAACAGGGGGCGATGCGGGGGCCTTCCCCGTTGATCATGCGGGAACAAAATGAATCAGTCCAGTTGAAGACGTCCCCTGCTTGTACTCCGTAGCCCTGATCATTGGTCTGCAAAACAATCCAGTCGTTGCCCTCGGTGCGGGTGACCATCCACAGATCAAAACCAAGTCTATCGTGAAGATAGGCTAAAACGGCTAGGGCAGCGGTGTTGAAGTCAAGGAGTTGACTGGTGTCAAAGGTTTGCAGAGATTTCATTAACGGTGATCTAAGAAGGGGGCTAAAAGCCTCTATAAATATATTGCCCTTCTTTATTAAAAAGGGATCAAAAATGCTGCTTCAAGTGAATAGGCTGTTTTTAGATCAAGGTTGACCCAGAGGAGGCATACCCAGCCAATCTATTTCTGAAGTTCCTACTTGACGGACGTTTGAGGTTTTGCACGTCATTAAAATCACTTTACCACAGGGTTCAATTGACACCACCGGTAGACCCTAGACCCTGGATGGAGCGATGAAAACCCGATGACAATGCTTGAGAATGGCCAGCTTAATTAAGCAATTCAGTTTCGCTTGCTTTTTGTGACGTTATCTTTCGTTTTTACTACACTTTTGTCTTTAGTGGTCTGTTGCGCTATTTTTCGTCCTACGAATAACAACAAGTGGTCTGTTTAGCTTGAACCTATGATTTGGGTAAATTACTAGGCTGCGATCGCAGATTGTATAGTCTTGTTTATAAAAAAGCAGGCCCACTGATGGAGCCTGCGATCGCGATAAGTGGAGCGCTTTATACCCAATCCTGTACCGATGCCCTAAGCGAGATTGGCAACTTCGATAACCAGGTCATTGAAATCGTTGTCGCCACCGCCGAATAGATCTTCAAACCCTATGGATTCATTGATAACCCGAATGTGATTAACCCCGTCGGCGTTGGCGGCCCCAAAGGCAAAGAACACCTGACTGGGGCTGAAGCGATCAGGAGTGCCGTTGGCAATCAGGAAGGGTGCATAAAGACTACCTCCGGCCACGGTAGACTCAAACACCGATTCAGTGAAATTGGCTGTACTCAACGCCACTGCCTCGGCGCGCTCGGCTAGGGCGGCCTCGGTATAGCCCACCTGCCCCGGGCTGATGTCAGCGGTGCCATCGCCGTTAATATCAATGCCGCCATAGGTATCGGTAACCTGATAGAAACCAGCGAAGTTGTCCAAGGCCGCTTCCCGATTGACGGTGAAGGTGGTGAGAACATCTCCTGTCCGATCGCGCAGGTCAAGAAATAAGCCGGCTACCTCAGGCTCAGCGGCTTGCAGTCCGCTGGCGTCAAATACGGTGGTTGTGCCGCTCACCTCGTTACCCACCACTAGCAGGGGATTGCCGTTGGGGCTATCGGCAGCCGCAATAAAGACCAGTCCCTCAGGGCCCAGATCCCCAGCGGTTCCGGCTTCGGCATCGCCCGCGAAGTCGCGGTTGTTGACGAAATCCACGAAGAACGACTCCCTAGGGTTGGTAATGTCGTAGGTCATGATGCCGCCAAAGCGTTCCAGGCCGATAAAGGCATAGGTTCGCCCATCAATTTCCCCAATGGCCACGCCCTCGGGTTCAGGCCCCTTGTTGTCGCTGCGGTTGTCAAAGGTATTGTTGGCGTCGTTATTGGCATTAAAGTCGTCAGGGAACAGCGCCGCTGTGGTGTGTTCAAACTCTGCACCGCTGTCGTAAACCAGGTTGCCCCGGGTGTCCCAAATCGAGAACGAGCGACCGCCAAAGGTGTAGAGCGCTTCGTAGAGCCCATCGCCGTCGGCATCACCTAGGGTAGTGGTCACGGTGAGTCGACCCAGCGCTGCGTCGGCCTGAAGTTCTGCTGCGTTGGGGAAGGCAAGTGGGTCAAGCAGGAGATCCTTAATCCGAGCCTCTTCGGCAAAGCCTGCGTAGTCCCGGGCATCTCCCTCGTTAGCGGTGACGATAAAGGTTTCGCCGCCAACCTCGTAGAGGGAGATGGCATCGGGCATGTACATGCCGAACAGGTTGGGATAGGTGGTGATGTTGATCACGCCGTCGCGATCGCTGGCATCTAGAGGAAATCGCGAGTGATCTTTAAAGCCCAGAGGCAAAATATCTGTCACGGTACCCGACGCAATATCTACTACCGCCAGCGCGTTGTTCTCCTGTAGGGCCACATAGGCGGTGCTGGAGTCACTAGTGATAGCGATGTACTCAGGCTCAACATCCTGGGCAACGGTGGCGTTGGGTCCAAAGATCCGCACTCCGGAGGCGACCAGGGTCTCGCGCTGGCTGTTAAAGACGGTGAAATCTGCGGTGGTGACACTGGCTGGCGTGAGGTTGGCCACCCCGCTCGTCAGGTCGATAATGCTGATTGAGCCTTCGGGGTCAATACTGTAGTCGTCGTTGGGTTCCCCTTCGTTGGCCACCAGCACCCGGGTGCCGTCGGGGGTAAAGGTCAGCATGTCGGGCAGGGCTCCCACGGTGACGGCACTCAAGAAATTGCCGTCGACATCGAAGAACACCACGCTGCCCGAGTCGGTTTTGTCCTCGGCTTCAATGGCTACGGCAACGATGCCATTGGCGATCGCCACGCTGTTAGCGCTAGAGCCAAACTCAGATGGGTCAATCGAAAACAGCTGGGTGGGGTTGGTGGGGTCACTAATACTCAGTACATCCACCGCAGGAACGCTGGCGTTGACCACAAACAGCCGCTGGCTGTCCGGGTCGTAAGCCACGATTTCGGCGGCGCTGTCGTCAAAAATGCCAGTTTTATAGGTGCCCAGGGGAACCAGCTGCGACAGAGTGGGTTCCCCTGGGCCAGCCGCATCAATCACGCCATCGCTGCGAAAAGCGAGATTCTGGATGCGCGCATCTCGCTCTCGAGGGGTATCGGCCACGGCAAAGGGGGTGTCTGGGCCAAAGTTGGCCAGCAAATACTCCGCCAGGGCGTCTTGTTCCGAGAAGTCGGGGGCAAAGGTAGCATTGCCGGTTAGGGGGGCGGCGGGATCCACCAGGTCTACCCGGTTGGCCGCTTCTCCCGTGGGGAAGGGGTAGCCGTCGCCACCGCCGGCCAAAAAGCTCAGGGTGACCATGCGGAAGATGCGGTTTGGGTCGCCAACACTTTCACCGTTTTCTACTACTACGTCGATGTCGTTGCCGTCGGCATCTTCGATGGCTAACGACTGCACCCGGCTACCTGCAGGGGCCGTTGCGTCAAAGCTAAAGGCCAACCCGCTGACCTGGGGAAACGCTCCGGGGCTGGCGCTGTCGTCGGGCGCAATGCCGGAGATGCCGTGCTCAACTAGGGCCCGCAGTTCCTCGGCGGTGACCGTAATCAGAGAGAGGCCATTATTGAAGGAAAGGGCATTCTGGACATCGGTCTGAGAAATGCCGCCCTCGGGCTTGACCCCGGGAATGTCCTCGGTGGGTAGCAGCTCTACCTCGCCGGTGCTGCCGGTGGGGGCCACCACCCGACCAATGGTGTTGCGAATACCGCCGCCGTTTTTCAGAGAAATAACCACCGATGGGTCAGCCTGCTGGGCAATGGCCAGGTTGGCGTCGGCGGTCAGATTGCCCAAGTTAGTTTCCTGGCGACGCACGGCGTTGCGATCGCCCTGAAGAAAGACCTCGCTGATGCCAAAGACATTGCTTTCCTGGGCCACAATCTGGTCTCGCAGCGCGTTAACAATAGACAGAATCTCAGGATCCGTCAGCCCTTCGCCCCCGACCGCCGCTACCCCGGCAGCATCGGTGGCAAAGGCTCCGCTGACCGCAGCATCGTAGGTTTCAGGCAGCAAAATGCCATTGTCATCAAAGCCAACCACCAGGCGGCCCACATATTTGTAGTTGCCGTCGGTGTTGACTACGGCTACCGGGTTACCGTCGCGATCCGTGGAAAAAATTGGGTAAGTCCCTTGCACGGTATCGCCTTCGCGGGGGCGATCGATGTCATCAAACAGACGAGTGTTAGACCCACCGGCCACAATAATGTCGACATTAGACAGCCGCTCTGCCAGCGCTTTCTCAATGGCCAGCTGCTGCATGTGGGCCAACAGCACCACCTTGTTGACCTCGGGGTTGGCGGCCAGAAGTGCATCCACATCGACCTGGATTTCTGCGGCCAGGGTATCGAGTTGCTCGGGGCTCGGGTTGCCATCAAAGGGCTGGGGCAGAACAGTCACACGACCCGGGCTGGAAATGCGGGCGAGGGTTGGGGTAGTGGCCCCCACCAGCCCAATTTTTTCGCCGTTAACGTCAATTACAACAGAAGCGGCAATGCTGTTGGGCAGAGGTGCCTGCGCAACGGGCACCTCTAGCTCAGCTAGGTTGGCATCGGTGCTGAAGTCAAGGTTACTACTCAGGTAGGGAAAGGCTGTGCCCACGAAATCTTCAGCGCCACCGATCAGATCTTTAATTCTGGTGGTGCCTTCGTCAAACTCGTGGTTGCCAAAGGCGATCGCCTGAAAGCCCAACGTATTTTGAATCAAGATATCGCCTCGTCCGGCTCCACCAAAGGCTTTACCGCTGGCGCTGGAAAACACGCCGGGAATGTAGGCGTCTCCAGAAGACAAAATTAGGGTATTGGCAAAGCCATCGACACCATCGCCGTCAATATCTTGATTTTTTAAGGCATTCAATACAGCAGAGAAGCGGGGGGCGTCTTCAAGGGCAGAGAGATTGCCTTCTTGATCGGCGGCGTGGAAGAGTTGGAGCGTAAAGTCGGCCATGATAACACTTGGGGTGACAGCTTGTAGCCATTGCTACGGAGCTATCTTCGGCCATTACGCACAGTAAAGCTTCATGGGAGGACTTAGCAGGCAGTAAGCTTTGATTAAAAATTATTTAAGCTAAGCTAGGGCTCGTCGGAGTAAAAGGAAGATACGGGCAAAGGCTTTCTCTTTACTCCTAGTTGACGTTGTCCTTGTCTATAGATAAAAAGTTGGTAGCTCACCCTCTAATTCGGCAGAGTCGGTCTAAAGCTAGGGCTAAAATGTCACTACTCCGGCGAAGTTATGGCAATTAAGTCGGTGATTGAACCAGTACTGAATATCTTAGAGATAATTCCTATGGCAACTGATCTAAAAACTATCCTGGTGACCGGAGGGGCTGGCTATATCGGTAGCCATGCCGTCATGGCCCTTCAGCAGGCAGGCTATCGGGTTTTAATTTTAGATAACCTGGTCTACGGCCATCGTGATCTGGTCGAAAATGTGCTCAAAACCGAGTTGATTGAGGGCAGTACCTTAGATAAAGCGCTGCTCAAATCAATTTTTGGCCGCTATAGCATCAGCGCTGTCATGCACTTTTCGGCCTATGCGTACGTGGGCGAGTCGGTTAGCGATCCTGCCAAATACTACGAAAACAACGTGGTGGGCACCCTATCGCTGCTTGATGCCATGGTGGAGGCAGGCATTAAGAACTTCGTATTTTCTTCGACCTGCGCCACCTACGGCGTACCCCAGGAAATGCCGATCACAGAGTCCCATCTGCAAAATCCGATTAATCCCTACGGCGCCACCAAGCTGATGGTGGAGCGCATTTTAACCGACTACGACAAAGCCTACGACTTGCGATCGGTGCGCTTTCGCTATTTCAATGCGGCGGGTGCTCACCCCAGCGGACTACTGGGCGAAGACCACGACCCCGAAACACACTTGATTCCCCTGGTGTTGCAAACAGCCCTGGGCAAGCGAGCGTCGATTAGCATCTTCGGTACCGACTATCCTACCGCCGACGGTACCTGCGTTCGCGACTACATCCATGTCTGCGACTTGGCCGACGCCCATATTCTCGGCCTGGAGTATCTGCTAAAGGGGGGTGAAAGCAACGTCTTCAACCTGGGCAACGGCAGCGGCTTCTCGGTGCGAGAGGTGATTGATGCGGCTGGGCGAGTAACCGGCAAAACTATACCGGTAGTAGAAGTCGACCGACGCCCCGGCGATCCGCCAGCGCTGGTGGGTGGAAGCGATCGCGCCCGCACCGTTCTGGGCTGGAACCCTCAGTATGCCGACATTGACACTATTTTGACCCATGCCTGGGCCTGGCACCAAAAGCGCCATGGCTAGAACTCTGCTCCAGAGAAGCGTTCTCTTGGGTAGATGTTTTTCGGATAGATGAGCCTGGTTGTTCTAGACCTCACTTAATCTCTAGGGCTTCCACCCGTCACTACAGAAAAATGCCCGTTACATCTGTAACGGGCTTTTGAATCGTGAATGTAGGTTGTTCCAGGCTTACAGAGAGTTGGCCCCTGCGACTACTTCCAAAATCTCCTGGGTAATAGCGGCCTGACGCGCTTTGTTGTAGGTCAGGTTAAGCGTCTTGGCCAGTTCTTTGGCGTTGTCGCTGGCGTTGTTCATTGCTGTCATTCGAGCCGCCAGTTCGCTTGCCGCTGATTCCTGCAGCGCCCGCAGAATTTGGTTATTCAGATAGAGGGGCAGCAGAGCATCTAAAATTTGAACCGGATCTTGTTCGAAGATCATGTCCTGGGGAAACTCGGCTGGAGTCGGCCCAGTCACTTTCTCACGCTCTACCTGGAAAACGCCAGCTCGGGTCGTAAGCCGGAAAATTTCGTCGTCCGATACCTCTAAACCCTGGGGGTCAAGGGGCAGTAGCGTTTGAATCACCGGGCGAGAGCTGACCAGAGACACAAAGCGGGTGTAAACCAGCTCCACGCGATCGACGTCATCGGAGAGAAACAGCGAGAGCAACTCGTCAGCGATGGTCGAGGCTTCGTCAGCCGTAGGGATTTGCTCCATCCCGATGAAGCTAGCTTCAATGGGCTGATCGCGGCGCTTAAAGTACTGGTTAGCCTTGCGACCGACGATCACAAACTTGTAATTCAGGCCATCAGCCGCCAGTTCCCGAGCCCGGATCTCGGCCCGACGAATAACGTTGGTATTGTAGCCGCCGCAGAGGCCGCGATCGCCAGAGATGACCAGCAGGGCAACGGTTTTAACGTCACGCTGTCTCAGCAGGGGCAGATCGGCCTCTTCAAACCGAAGGCGGCTTTGCAGGCCGTAAAGCACCTGGGCTAGGCGATCGGCAAAGGGGCGGGTCGCAATCACCTGCTCCTGGGCACGACGCACCTTAGCTGCCGCCACCAGACGCATCGCTTCGGTAATTTTGCGAGTATTTTTAACAGACTTAATGCGGTCTCTAATCGCTTTTAGGTTAGGCATAGTGGATCCCTAAGGGGTCGTCGAGAGCCGGGGTGATGCCTGCATCACCCCGGCCAGAACAGGAGGTTAAACGGCCGCCATAAAGGCTTGCTTGGCTTCGGCGATCGCCTCCTTAAGTAGGGCTTCGCTTTCATCGCTGAGCTTCTTCTCACTGCGAATCAGTTCACCAAACTTGGGCTTGCTATTGCGGAGGTACTCGCGCAGTGACTTGGCAAAAGCCGTCACCTGATCCACCGGCACTTCATCCATATAGCCATTAATACCGGTGTAGATGATGGCCACCTGCTCTTCTACCGGCAGGGGAGAGTACTGAGGCTGCTTGAGCAGTTCGCGCAGACGCTGACCGCGAGCTAGCTGCCGTTGGGTCGCGGCGTCTAGGTCAGAGGCAAACTGGGAGAAAGCCTGGAGCTCGTCAAACTGAGCGAGCTCAAGCTTCACCTTACCGGCCACCTGTTTCATCGCCTTAATCTGAGCGGCAGAGCCCACCCGCGATACCGAAATACCGGCGTTGATGGCGGGGCGCAGACCCGAGTTAAACAGATCAGAAGAGAGGAAAATCTGACCATCGGTAATGGAAATGACGTTGGTGGGGATATAGGCCGAAACGTCCCCAGCCTGGGTTTCAATGATTGGCAGCGCCGTCATGCTGCCCTCGCCCAGTTCGGGGCTGAGCTTAGCGGCCCGCTCCAGCAGGCGGGAGTGCAGGTAGAATACGTCGCCGGGGTAGGCTTCACGACCGGGCGGACGACGCAGCAGCAGCGACATCTGGCGATAGGCCTGGGCTTGCTTAGTCAGGTCATCGTAAATAATCAGAGTGGCTTTGCCCTGGTACATAAAGTACTCGGCCAGACTAGCTCCAGTGTAAGGCGCTAGATACTGCAGCGGAGCCGGATCGTTGGCGCTAGCCGTCACCACAATGGTGTATTCGAGGGCACCGCGCTCGCGTAGCACATCGACAATCTGGGCGACTGAAGAGGCTTTTTGCCCAATAGCGACGTAAACGCAAACAACATCCTCAGACTTCTGGTTGAGGATGGTGTCGATCGCGATCGCCGTCTTGCCGGTTTGACGGTCACCAATGATCAGCTCACGCTGGCCACGACCGATAGGAATCATGGCGTCGATGGCGGTAATGCCGGTCTGCATCGGCTCATACACCGACTTCCGAGCAATAATACCAGGGGCAGGAGACTCGATCAGTCGAGACTCAGTGGTTTGGATATCCCCTTTTCCGTCGATGGGGCGAGCTAGGGCGTCGACGACTCGGCCCAGCATCGCCTCACCAACCGGAACCGACGCAATCTTGCCGGTAGCCGTGACAGAGCTGCCTTCCTTAATGTTGATGCCGTCGCCCATGAGCACCGCACCTACATTGTCTTCTTCTAGGTTGAGGGCGATCCCTACGGTACCGTCCTCAAATTCCAGCAGCTCACCAGACATGGCTGTTTCAAGGCCATAGATGCGGGCAATACCGTCACCCACCTGGAGCACCGTACCCACATTGGAGACCTTGACCTCCTGGTTGTACTGCTCGATTTGCTGCTTAATAATGCTGCTAATTTCGTCAGGTCTGATACTAACCATAGGACTTGCTCGGATAAACCTACATAAACACGAAACGTCAGAGAAGCTGCCCAATCGAGGGGCAGAACTGAATCCGGAGGATTAGGCAGCCAGCTGCATGCCAATGCGACGAAGCTGACCTCGCAGGCTGGCGTCGATAATCTGTGAGCCCACTTGAATGATCAGGCCACCAATCAAGGCGGGATCAAGCTGGATCGACAGCTCCACGCTGTTCGCGCCGGTCATAGTTTTGACGCGATCGCGAATCGCGTTTTGCTGATCCTCAGACAGCTCAATGGCAGAGGTCACATCGGCTAAAACCGTCTGATTCCGCTCCCGCAGCAGAACCTGATATTGATTCAGCACAGGCCGCAAAAATGCTATCCGACCCCGATCAACCAGCAGCAGGAGAAAGTTCAGCAAGAAACCGCTTACGCTCCCCTCGCAGATTTGGCGCAGCACTTCTTTTTTGGAGTCGGCGGCCATGAGTGGATTAGACAAAAAACCGATCAGCTCGTCAGAACTAGCCAGTACTTCTAGCAGATTGGCGACTTCGCCACCCACCTGGTCGGCAGCATTGTTATCATCAGCTACCGACATCAGAGCTTTGGCATAAGGACCGGCAATCTCAGAACTTAGTGTTGTGTCGTTCATGGCTATTCTCCTTGAAGCAGTGCAATACTGGCATCAACCAGTCGCCGCTGCAAATCGTCATCTAGCCGACCGGGTAGGGCGGCCTCGCTGCGTTCAATGGCCAAAGCCGCAATTCGCTGCTGTAGCTCCCGCATCACCCGGGCTTCCTGGGAGTTGAGGTCTTGAGCGGCGTTAGCCCGCATCCGCTCCACATCGGCCTGGGACTGTTTCAAGATCTCGTCGCGGGTACGCTCTGCCGTTGTCTGGGCTTCGGCCAGAATTTTCTTGGCTTCTGCTTGCGCCTGGGCCAGCTTTTGCTGCTGTTCTGCCAAGGCGGCGGCGGCTTCTCTCTTACGCTGCTCAGCCTCAACAATCGCTGTCTTGATTGCCGACTGGCGGGTCGATAGGGTTTTCCCTAAAAACTTGCCGCCAAAGTAGTACAGCACACCAATAATAATGACCAAATTAATCAGGTTAGTTTCTAGGATGTTGAAATCCACACCAAGACCACCTGTTTCCGCCGCCAGTAACCAACCAATAGTCATATCTCTACTTTCCGTCAACGACGCGGATAACGCCAGGGTACTAAACCACCCCGTCATTACCTGTAGCTTAGGCCGCTAAAGAGCCCAGCAGCTTATCTAAAATTTGCCGACTCAGACCGTCCACCTGCTGCTCGAGGGTGGCCATTGCCTGGCTCTTTTGTTCATCTAACTCTCGCTGTACCTGCTCCCGCTTAGCCTGGGCCTCCTGCTGAGCAGCCGTAACGGTTTGAGACGCAATCTTTTGCGCTTCCGCCTGGGCCTCGGCAATTACCGTTTGGGCTTGACGACGAGTTTCGCCCAGCTCTTGCTGATACTGACTGGCAATGCGCTCGGCCTTAGCCAGTCGCTCAGCCGCATCAACCTGATTTGAACTAATGTAGCCGTCGCGCTCGTCTAAAACTTTACCCAGAGGCTTGTAGAACAGCGCGTTGAGCGCTACTGCTAACAGCACAAACTGCACCGCCATCAGCGGTAGAGTAGCGTCAAGGTCAAAAAGACCACCGCCTTCTTCAACCGTTTCAGCGGCCTCGACCGCCAATAACCAAACAACATTCATCATGGTGGGTATGCCCTTTAACCCGGCTCAGGGCCAGCACTACAGAGTGAAATTCCACAGGGGAAATTGCAAAATCGATCGGCAGGGAAAGGTATAGCACCTCTCCCTAACCCACCGACGGCTATCTACGCGAAGGGGTTGGCAAACAGCAGCACCAGGGCTACTACCAGACCGTAGATGGTGAGTGCTTCCATGAAAGCTAAGCTCAGCAGTAGGGTGCCGCGAATCTTACCTTCAGCTTCGGGCTGACGGGCAATGCCCTCTACCGCTTGACCAGCTGCATTACCTTGACCAATACCGGGGCCGATCGCTGCCAGACCAACGGCCAGAGCGGCTGCAATTACGGAAGCGGCTGCAATAGTAGAATCCATGTCTTTACCTCGATTTGGACAATCAACAACTCATTAATCAGGTCGTAGACAACGCTCGATAGGCGTTTCTTGTCGGTGCGGCCCTAAGACCACGTCGGCTGGCAGCACCTGCCCCACCAGCCAATACCAAACTGAATGCCCCAAACAGAAATTACTTCGGGGTCATCCATGCTCTTCACCACCATGCCCCTCAATAGCCTCGCCGATGTAGGCCGCCGCCAGGGTTGCAAAGATCAGCGCCTGAATAGCACTGGTAAACAAACCCAAGACCATAACCGGTAGCGGTACGAAGAGAGGTACCAGCAAAACCAGCACAGCGACCACAAGCTCATCGGCCAGGATGTTTCCAAACAGACGGAAACTGAGGGAGAGAGGCTTGGTGAAATCTTCCAAAATGTTGATGGGTAGCAAAATCGGCGTTGGTTCAATGTACTTGGCAAAGTACCCCAACCCACGCTTGCTAAAACCAGCGTAGAAATAGGCCAACGACGTCAACAGGGCTAGGGCCACAGTAGTGTTGATATCGTTGGTTGGAGCAGCTAGCTCACCTGCAGGCAGATGAATGAGCTTCCAGGGAATCAGCGCCCCAGACCAGTTAGACACAAAAATGAACAGAAATAAAGTGCCCACAAAAGGAACCCATGGACGATATTCCTTTTCACCAATCTGGTTTTTAGCCAGGTCGCGGATGAACTCCAGGGCATATTCCATAAAGTTTTGTAGACCAGACGGTATGCGCTGAATATTGCGGGTGGCCAAAAAAGACACCACCAGCAGCACGCCGATCACAAACCACGAGGTCAAAAAGACCTGACCGTGGAGCTTAAGGCCACCGACTTGCCAGTACAAATGCTGGCCAACCTCTAGTTCTGCCAGGACTAAGGGATGAATCATTACCATATTGAGCGCCATCTCTTAAATCAACTCTTCCTTAAGACCCGCCAGGAAAAAGCATGCTATGCTATGGAACCATCGATCTAGGACAAGCCAGAGGCTTCGGATCCTGGCGATGATTTTGGCAGCACCGCAGTCCAGAGGGTGTAAGCAATTAACGCCCCCTTGTAGGTTAAGAACCCTAAAAAAACGGGTACCACCTGAAGCTGCTGCCACTGAGTAGCCACTAAAACCAACCCGACTACGAGAGCCAACCGACCGCTACCCAGCCTGGCGCTTCCGCGCCCAATATTGGCCACGCTTTTTGCCAACATCCTCAAGTAAACCACACCACCGCACGCTCCTATTAAATAATTGAGAGCAATTGGTAGGGAATAGGCCAACCAGACGGAAACAAATATCACGCCGCTAAACGCCAGCGTAGTCAGCAACAGATTTTGCTGTAGCTGATAGTACTCTTCCATGGCCGTCGTTGAGGCTGGAGGAAGGATTGGATCGTCAGTTAGACCTGGGTCTACGTCCGCCGCGACGGGGTCTGTCGCAACGGAGTCTTTAGGGTCGGTGTGTTCGGAGGGCAATGGGGCCACGAAAGCGCCTAGTCCTTAGCCGTTAAAGGGTTTTACCTGTGTAAACAGGCCGTTGAAGATCATATCACGGCAATAATACTTAATAGACACTTCTCAAAAGTAAATCCGCTATCTTCGGCTCAACGGTATGAAACTTGCTGTGATCATCGCAACAGGATGAGCTGCCGCTGGTGCATTTGGCGAATGTCGTCAAGGGCGATATTCGCCTGGGACAGGTGATCAGCGACTGTGGCTGCTGGCGTGCAATCGCAGGCTTGCAAAAACTCGAACTCTGTTTTGTCTAGCGAGACGATCTGATAGTTATGGTCAAAAATGCTCTGGCTAGGCCAGCCCTCCATACAGGGATTGCGGCTGGGGACGGCGGCAAGCAGGGTAGCATCGTCGTCCCAGGTCTGGCGAGGGTAGGGGGGGCGGGCCAGGAACCACTCAAAGTGGGTAATTTCAGGATCTAAAAGTTCGACCAGGCGGTACTGATCTGGCTGCGGCAGCTGTTTGGCTCGCTCCAGCAGGGCGGAATCTTTTTCTAACAGACGATCGAGCTGCCATACCTCGGGGTTGGAAAAGCCCAGAAATTCTAAACCCGACGCGTCAATTAGCTTAAACAGATTGTCTAGGGTGTAGTCGACTTCCTGGGGATGTACGTACATGTCGGCAAAGCACTCGTCGCGCTGGTTTTCCATGGCCCAGCGATCGCGCTCTCGCTGCTTGAGCCGATTGCCTTCGGGCAGGCTAGCAAAAATTTGCCGCCCCACCTGTACGCCATCGCGATAGTCCCCCCGCTGGGTGCCCTGAACCAGGGCGATCGCCCGCTGCATCAGCGAGATTTCCCAGCGGCCCACGGCGGCGTACACAAATAGATGAATAAATCCACCAGGGGCCAGCTTGGTGGCCAGCGCCTGTAGCCCCCTGAGCGGATCGGGCATGTGGTGAATGACACCGACACAGTTGATCCAGTCAAACTCACCGTCTAGCTGGTCGACGTCATAGATACTGAGCTGGCGAAACTGGACGTTGGCGGCACCAGAGGACTGGCAGCGCTGAGTGGCGGTCGCGATCGCCCGCTCGCTTAGATCAATACCCCATACCTCAGCGTTGGGGTTGAGGTGGCTAATGTATTCGGTGCTAACCCCTGTGCCGCAGCCCGCATCCAGCACTCGCACAGACCCTGTAGCCGGTGCCGCTCCGGTACAAAAGCTGTGCACCGTTGGCCAGTACCAGCGCCAGTTGTACCCGGGTGGGGCCTCGTCAAGAATCGGCTCCGGCGGAAACGGATAGGTGTTGTAGAGGCGAGCTACCGCGTCGCTGACGCCCTGAGTGGTGGTCGAATCGTCCATAGCTAATCTGTTAGTTCTCACATTACGTATCGGTAC
>JBARVK010000619.1:0-3709 GCA_049646225.1 Nodosilinea sp. | reverse complement strand
GTTTAACCCTCACAAGCTGCTGATCGATCCCTACGCCCTCGCCCTCGATGGCGATGTTCAGTTTGACCCGGCCATTTTTAGTTACGACATCCAGGCCACCGACGATCTAGAAAACCTCGATCTGTCCTTTTCTGAGATCGACAGCGCCCCCTTTATGCCCAAGGGGGTGGTGATCGACCCCGGCTTTGACTGGGATGGCGATCGCCCCCTCGACACCCCCTGGCACCGCACCATCATCTACGAAACCCACGTCAAGGGGCTCACCCAGCTCCACCCTGCGGTGCCTGAGCCCCTGCGGGGCACCTATGCTGGCCTGGCCCATCCAGCCGTGATTGACTACCTCACCCAGCTGGGCATTACCGCCGTAGAACTGCTGCCTGTACACCATTTTCATGCCTACCCAGGCCACTTGGCCAACACGGGGCTGCGTAACTACTGGGGCTACGATTCGCTTAACTACTTCGCCCCCTACGGCGGTTACAGCAGTGCTGGCCAAAACGGCGACCAGGTCAACGAGTTTAAGCAGATGGTCAAGGCCCTGCACCTGGCGGGCATTGAGGTAATTTTAGATGTGGTCTATAACCACACCGGGGAGGGCAGCCACCTGGGGCCAACCCTCAGCCTGCGGGGCGTCGATAACGCGGCCTACTACCGCCTGGTCGAAGACAACCCCCGCTACTATATGGACTTCACCGGCTGTGGCAACTCCCTCAACGTGCGCCATCCCCAAATTCTCAAGCTGATTATGGACAGCTTGCGCTACTGGGTACTGGAGATGCATGTGGATGGCTTCCGCTTTGATTTGGCCTCGGCTCTGGCGCGTGAGCTTTACGAGGTCGATAGCCTGGCCGCCTTTTTCGATATTATTCATCAAGATCCGGTGCTGTCTACCATTAAGCTGATCGCCGAACCCTGGGATTTGGGAGAAGGTGGCTATCAGGTGGGCAACTTTCCTCTGCTGTGGTCAGAGTGGAATGGCAAATACCGCGACTCGATGCGAGACTTCTGGCGCGATCACGACTGCCGCCTGGGTGAATTTGCCTTTCGTATCACCGGCAGTTCCGACCTGTACCAGGCCAATGGCAAGCGTCCCCACGCCAGCATCAACTTTATTACCTGTCACGATGGCTTTACCCTACAGGACTTGGTCAGCTACAACGAAAAGCACAATTTAGCTAACCACGAAAATAACCGTGACGGCGAAAGCTACAACCGCTCCTGGAACTGCGGGGCTGAGGGAGACACCGACGATCCCGAAATTTTAGCCCTGCGGCATCGCCAGCAGCGTAACCTGTTGGCGACGCTGTTTTTGTCCCAGGGGGTGCCCATGATTTTGGGCGGCGACGAAATTGGCCGAACTCAGCAGGGCAACAACAACACCTACTGCCAAGACAGTCAGCTGTCGTGGTTTGACTGGGCGCTAGACCCAACCCAGCAGGATCAGCTGGCCTTTGTGCAGCAGCTCATTAAGCTCCGCCAGGGGCATCCTGCCTTTGCTCGCCGTCACTGGTTTCAGGGGCGTGCCATTCACGGGTCGGGGGTGCACGATCTGGGCTGGTACAACCCGGATGGCATCGAAATTAGCACTGATCAGTGGCATGATGGCTCGGCTAAGGCGATCGCGGTCTACCTCAACGGCGAAGAGCTAATGGCGGTTCAAACCGCTGGCCAGCGCTTGATCGATGACAGCTTTTTACTGTTTTTCAATGCCCAGGCCGACCCCCAGGAATTCCAAATTCCCCCGGAGATCAACAAAGAACGCTGGTCGATGCTGCTAGATACTAACGAACCGACAGGCTTTTGCCACGACCCGCAAACCTACAAGCCAGGCAGCGCGATCGCCGTCGCCGACTTCTCGTTGGTCGTGCTGCGTAGCCCCCGGACTCAAATCAGCGAACCCTAAGCCATGCTGACCTACGAACGCATCTACGCTGTGGTGCGCCAAATCCCTCGGGGTAAAATCGCCACCTACGGACAGATAGCAGAACTCGCAGGGTTAGTCGGCAAGCCTCGTCTGGTGGGGTACGCGCTCTACCGGGTCGATACAAGGTCCGATGTACCCTGGCAGCGCGTCATTAACGCCAAAGGTGAAGTATCTGAGTCGACCCGGCGCAACGGCAGTGACTACATGCAGCGGGCCATGCTAGAGGATGAGGGTGTGGTGTTCGACCACCGAGGTCGAGTCGATCTTAATCACTATAAATGGCGCCCGCCCGACGGTGTCATCGAGCAGGCGCTGGCAGCATTTAGGGAGAATCTAGACTAGCGATTGGCTGGATTCATAGCTACGCTAGTCAACGGTCACAGCCACTTCTTCTTCTACGTAGACATCTTCGGGTTCGTCAACCAGTTCGCCGGCCTGCTCAGCCGCCTGGCGACGCATGGCTTCACGGTACTTAGCTGCCATCTCTTCAGCTTTGTCGTACACCAGGTCAGGGTTCTTGACCATGTCGCCAGGCTCGGGCTCAAGCTGCTTGGTCGACAGTGAAATTCGACCCCGCTCGGCGTCTAGGTCGATGATCATGACCTTGATCTCGTCGTTGACATTAAGCACGCTGTGGGGCGTGTCGATGTGATCATGGGAGATCTCGGAGATGTGCAGCAGACCGCTAACGCCGCCGATGTCGATAAAGGCACCGTAGGGTTTGAGGCCGCGCACGGCTCCCAGCACCACTTCGCCCACCTGCAGACCGTTCATCTTGCGCTCAACCAGAGCCCGACGGTGGCTGAGCACCAGACGGTTACGCTCTTCGTCTACCTCTAAGAATTTCAGCGGCAGGTCTTCGCCCACCAGGTCTTCCTTGGGCTTGCGGGTGCTGATGTGAGAACCCGGAATAAAGCCTCGCAGACCCTCAATGCGCACCAGCGCACCACCTCGGTTGGTGGCAAAGACGCCAGAACGTACCGTGGCATCTTCCTGCTGCAGCTGGCGCACCCGCTCCCAGGCCCGCATGTACTCAATCCGGCGAATGGAGAGGGTGAGCTGACCATCTTCATTTTCGTCGGTAAGAATAAAGAATTCGCGGGTTTCGTTAGAGCGCAGCACTTCTTCAGGATGATCAACTCGGTTGATCGACATTTCCTGAATGGGCAGATAAGCCGCAGTTTTAGCACCAATATCAATCAGGGCACCCCTGGGCTCAAGACTAAACACGGTGCCAGAGACGGTATCGCCTGGGTTGAAGTGATAGTCGTACTGGTCGAGTAGCGCGGCAAAGTCTTCGTGTGTAAACCCGATGTCAGCGTCCTTTACGTCCTGATTGAGCATGCTAGTGTTGTCCTATTATTTCTCCGTAGTACTGCGGTTTCCGTGTAGACGTACAAAACAATCAACTCAGATATATGACGGTCTGTCCCCACGCAACAGCGTGCCGACAAAAACAGCCCGATAAACCCACAGGATTAAAATTATAGCCGAATAGGCGGTATTGTTGATGGCTCACCGTTAGGATTGATGAAGTTGATCACAAAGATCTCTGGGGCGACAGCATTACAACGATTGAGCAGAAACCACATAGGTTGAGGCTGGGCCTGTTTTGGTGTCGTCTAGGGGGTGATCAATCTGATCGTCTTGAAGCTCACTTAGTGTTTCAGCAAAATCGCGAATGCCCTGAAACTGGCGATATACCGAGGCAAACCGCACAAAGGCAACTTCATTCATCGTCTGAAGCTTGGCCAAAACCATCTCCCCAATTTCTGCACTCATCAC
>JBARVK010000618.1:0-11183 GCA_049646225.1 Nodosilinea sp. | reverse complement strand
GGCACCTTCTCTCGGGAAGGTGCTTTTTTAATGGATCGGATCCGCAGCATAGGATTTGGTATCAGCCGCTAAAATTTCTCTATCGGCTAACTCTGACCGCTACAGCCTCTGGATCATGGTCAACGTTTCAATCAACCTCTCTCCCAATCGGCAATGTCGGCGCTGTCGTTTCAACGCTCGCAGTCCCTATCTGGTCTGTGCCGTTCACCCAAGCGGGCCACAGCAGCGCCAGTGCCCCGATTTTGAGTCGCTAATCCCCGCGCCCCAGCCCCCGAGCCAAGGAGATAGCCATCAGTCTCCCCCAGCCCTAGAAGCCGAGTGGATGATGTTTTGGGGCCCCACAGAAGACCAGTGGCGAGCCTTTTGGGAACCCGACGAACCCCCTAACCCATGACCTCAAACAATACTAAAGCCCGCCCGATCGCTGCATATAGAAAAAAATAGACTGCAACAGACCAATCGCAAAGCCCAGGATGCCACCCAAATTCACAATCGCCTGCAGCTCGTTACGCACAATGCCTTGAATGGCCATCTCCAGGTCCTTGGCTGAAGTGCCGCGCACCCGGTCGATAATCACCTGGTCGATATTGAGAATGGGAATGATCTGCGCCACCAGCGATTCTAGATCGCGCTCCAGGTAGCGCTCTAAAATCAGCGCCAGCTCTTCGCTCACCGGGTCGAGGGACTGGGTAATTACCTCAGAATTTTGCAGGCGGTTGAGCAGCTGGGTGGCCAGCATTTCCCAGTTGACCGAGGCTCCCAGGCCGCGCACAAACTCTGGTCCCAGGGTGCGAATGTAGCCCTGCACCGACTCACGCAAGTTGCGGCGCACCTGACGCACCGTAGAAACCGGCAGGTTTTGCAGCGACACCCGCTGCAGCGACTCCTGCATCCGTTTTTTGAGCTGTAGCGCCACAATCAGCTCGGCAATGCGGGCATTGCTCACCTCGCGCTCGTCGAGGCAAAAGGCCCGCAGACGACTCAGGGCATTGCGCACGCCAAACAGGTTGGCCACCACCCAGTAGGTGCCGCTGGTGCGCTCCCGAAAAATCGTGTCAATGACTTGAATATTGCGATCGGTGAGAAAGTCGATCACCAGCTGGCGCAGTTTATCAGGCGGAAATACCCCACTGAGCAACCAGGTAGCAATCTGGTCGGCCTGATCGGCGGTGAGCTTAAAGTCAATCAGCACCTGGTCAAAGAGTTGATTGAGCTGAGGCTCTAGAAAGTCTTCCCGCCGTGCCCAGACCCGAATCAGCCGCGGCAGTGACTTGCCAAACAGGTCTTGCAGAATGACCCCGGCAATTTGGGCGGTGCGGATTTGGGCGCGGCTCTGCACCTGGTCAAGGGCCAGCTGCAACAGCCACTTGATAGCCGCCTGGGTGCGTTCGGTTTGCAGCAGGCGGCGAGCCAGGTTTTGCAGCTCTTCGGGGGTGAGCACCGACCCCCTCATGGTGTCAGAAATGCGCTTGGCTAGCCGCTCCTGGTTGCTCGGAATCAGCCCTGGGGTAAAGGGTAGTCGCCGCCCGCCTAGGTAAATAGGGCGGTAGGGGCGAAACAGCATTTTAATGGCGATGTCATTGGTGAAGTAACCAATCACACCGCCCACAATCGGTGGGGCCAGTAGTAGCCACAGCTCAGACCCGATCATGGCTACCCACCACCAGCACCCCCATCAGTCCGCCAGCAATAGGGTAGTGAACGGCCTGCTCAAACCCGGCTTGGTGGGCCAGCGCTACCTGCTCGGGGCCGGTGGGGAAGCGATCGACGCTAGGGCCAATGTAGGCATACTCTGCGGTGAGGTCCATCTGCTGGGCGGTGGGCACCACCAGATAATCGAGATACCAGCGCTGAAACTGCTCGGCCAACCATCCCTGGGGGCGATGAAAGTCGAGAATAGCGGCTTTAGCCCCAGGTTTGAGCACCCGCCGCAGCTCGGCTAGGCCCTGGGGGATATCGGTCAGGTTGCGTAGGCCATAGCCCATGGTGGCCGCATCAAAGGTATGGGTCTCGAAAGGCAGAGCCAGGGCATCGCCCTGGACCCAGTTTAGCGGGGCAGGGGCAGGGGGGCGGCAGGCCCGCTGCTCAGCCACCGCCAGCAGCTCGGCTGAAAAGTCTAGGCCATAGACGGTGCCGGTACTGCCGACCTGACGGGCCAGCATCAGGGCCAGGTCGCCGCTGCCGCAGCACACATCCAGGACCGTGTGGCCAGGGCTAGCCCTGCACCAGCGCACGGCCATTCGCTTCCACACCCGATGCAGTCCAAAGCTAAGGCGTTCATTCAGACTGTCATAGACCGGGGCGATGCGATCGAAGAGGCCCTGAATATCAGCGGCGGTGGGCGGAGATGACTGGGCAGGTGCCACGGCAGATACAGTAAATTAGGCCAACCTTTACTGTAGCGCTGTACCCGGGTCTCAGCTACGGCACTTCGTAGTGTTTGTTACAAAGTCGTCCTACTCAAGGGGCATGGCGCTCAAGAGTATGGGTCGTCCCTCAACGTCGTTCTAATACCGAATCCTAACGGTATGCCCCCGGTTTGTAGGGGCGTAGCATGCTACGCCCCTACGAGGTTCCTGATTATGAATCGGGGCTTGTCAAATCGGATTTCGTATAACGCCATCCTCAGGGCTCTACCGAATATTACAGTTGCTAATCTGCACCTGCCCGGCCACCGCCGTCGGGGTGGGCGAAGGGGCAGTGGCCGTATCACCCTCGCAGATCACGGTTCCCAGTCGAGCACCCCCACCAGGATCGACCGTGCTAAACACCAGTCCGGCGTAGCCTCGCAGGGCCAGATTGGTCGGAATGGCCTGGGTCTGGGTGACTTTGATACCCTCGGTTTGGGACGTAACGGTGTAGGTGTAGTCGGGCGGGGCGTTGCCGCTGGCGAAGCCTAGTTCAGCGATGGAGTTGGCAAAGCGATTGTTCTCCACAAAAAACGCCTGCTGGGCTCGGTTGACCAGGCCAACATACATCAGGGCTCTAGCCTGCTTAGACCGGGCGGCCTGGTTTAAAAAGCTGGGTAAAGCGATGCTGGTTAGAACCCCCACCATCACAACAACGACAAGTAATTCAATCAGGGTAAAGCCCTGTTGGTCAGGGGGTGTACCGGAAGCATGGGGCTTGACGACGTGACGTGACAAAGGGGCAGTCATCGCAGGAACCGTGGAGGCGTCCTACCCCTCTACGCAATTTCTCGGAGATAACCCGGCAAAGTCGGTCAGCTTTACCGGAGCTTTAAAGTTGCTTTGGTCAGGTTGAGGGTGCTGAAGAGACTCTCTCATCGGTCTTCTCAGCTCTGGCAGGGGTCTAGCTCTGCCAAAACGGTCTAAACTGTCAGACTATACCCCTTGAACCTGAGTGATTTGGATACTTTGCCCCCTACCTTTAACCCCGATACCCTGCGCGTGTTTATGACGGGGGCTAGCGGCTGCATCGGCCACTATGTTTTAGAGCTGCTGCTGGAGAGCGATCGCTACGAGTTGTTTTTACTGCTGCGCTCCCCTGAAAAGCTGCGGCTACCCGTGCAAAACAACCCCAGAGTGCACATTCTGCGCGGCGGACTTGAGACGGTTGATCCTTTTATTGACCTGCTGCCCACCATCGACATCGCCATTTTGACAGCAGCGGCCTGGGGCGGCGACCCTGGCTACGTCGATGCCATCAATGTCGACGCCAATCTGAAGCTGATGGCGCACCTCGACCCCCAGCGGTGTCAGCAGGTAATCTATTTCTCCACCGCTAGCATCTTGAACCAGCAGAGCGCTCCGCTAACCGAGGCGGGTACCCTGGGCACCGACTATATTCGCAGCAAGTACGAATGCCACCACCGCCTGCCGGAGTTAGCGGTCTACAACAAAATCACCACGGTGTTTCCAACGTTGGTGTTTGGGGGCGACAAAGAAAAGCCCTACTCGTTTATCTCGGCGGGGCTTAGGGATGTTACCCGCTGGGTGGGTTTAGTGCGCTTCTTTAAAGCCGACGCGGGGTTTCACTTTGCCCACGCCCAGGATATTGCTACGGTGGTCAACTACCTGGTAGAACACCCCTCCTCGGAAGGCTACCGGGAGTATGTATTGGGCAATCCGCCGCTCACGGTAAACCAGGCGGTTGAGCACATTTGTGACTACTTTGGCCAGCGCATTTGGTTTCGCCTGCCGCTGTCGCTGTGGCTGGCCGATGTGCTTATCAAAGTCTTTCGGGTGCAGATGGCCCCCTGGGACTATTTCTGCCTGCGCTACCGCCATTTTGTCTATGCGGGTGCCGTTAGCCCGGCTAGCTTTGCTATGGAGCCCTACTGTGCAACCCTCGCCGACCTCATGCGGGTCCACGGTATTGCCGGGGTGAAAAAGAGGAAGAAGTTCAGGGAATGAGTGCAAAGCTTTGCACTCATTCCCTCACTCCACGTACTACTTCACCACGAGCCGGTAGGGCATGAGCGAGTAAATACCGCGCGGATCATTGAGGGCGCGCACGATCTGAGCCTCGTCAACAAACTCAAGCACCTGGCTGGTGAGTGGGTCGTGAGCGGTGGTACGGGCCGTTTCGGCATTGAGGAAAAATCGCAAGAATTGCTGCCAGTCGTCGGGCTCCGGGTATTCTTTCAAACGCCAGTCGTCATCTATCTCGGCGAGTTCGGCGGCGGTCGCGATCGCTGCATCTACCCCCCCTAGCTCATCCACCAGACCCAGCTCCAGGGCAGCTTTGCCCGACCACACGCGCCCCTGGGCCAGCTCGGCCACCACTGGGCGGTCTAGATTACGGCCCTCAGCTACCCGGTCTAAAAAGCTGTCGTAGATGGTATCGACCGTGCGCTGCAAAATGGCCAGCTCGGCGGCGGTCTTGGGTCGCGTACTGGTAAAAATATCGGCCAGCTCAGCGGTTTTGACCCCGTCCCAGGTCACCCCCACCTTATCGCCTAGATCTTCCAGGTTGAGGAAAATGCCAAACACCCCAATCGAGCCGGTAATGGTGGTGGGCTGGGCCAAAATGGCGTCGGCCTGGGAGGCAATCCAGTAGCCCCCAGAAGCGGCCACATTGCCCATCGACACCACCACGGGTTTGCCCGCCTCCCGCAGCAGCCGCACCTCCCGCAGAATAACTTCTGAGGCCGTGGCGCTGCCGCCGGGGCTGTTGACCCGCAGCACAACAGCTTTAACTTCGTCGTCCTGGCGCAGCTGACGCAGCTGATGGGCCAGGGCGTTGCCCGCAATAATCCCAGGTTGGCCAAGGTCGCCGTCCTCGCCACCGTCGACAATCGTGCCTTCGGCATAGACCAGGGCCACCTGGTTGTCGGAGCGGCGGCTGGTGAGGGGGTCGTCTACGGTTTTGGCGTAGTCGGCCAGATCAATCTGACGAAAGTCGAGGTCGTCGTCGCTAGCTTCGTTTTCACCCTCGCCGGTGAATTCTCGCAGGGCCACAATCACCTCGTCTTCGTAGGCGATCGCATCGGCAAAATTCTGGGTTTTGGCCTCGGTGCCAAACAAGAATCCCTGGCGATTGGCCACGGCCTGGAACTGCTGCGGAGTCAGCTCCCGGGAGGCAGCGGCACTATCCAGCAGGGTTTGCCACACGTCCCACAGCAGGCGCTGGGTTTGCTCCCGCTCCTCGGGGCTCATGGTGTTGCGAATCAGTGGCTCTACCGCCGACTTGTAGCGGCCAACACGGGTGATCTGAACGCCAACCCCCAGCTTTTCTAAGGCTTCGGCCTGGTACATGGTTTCGGCGTAGAGACCGTTCATCTCAATGTCGCCAAAGGGGTTGAGGTAGAGCGTGTCGGCCAGGGCTGCAAAGGCATACTCCTGCTCATCCCAGGCCAGGTCATAGGCCAAAATGGGCTTACCCGCAGTCTTAAAGGCCTCAATGACCGGATAGAGTTCGGCCTGACTGGCCAGCCCCATCCCCATGCCGGCGCTACCTTTCAGGTACAGGGCTGCTATGCGATCGTCGGTGGCGGCTGACTCCAGGGCCAGCACCGCCTGCCGCAGGGTGATAGCGCCTGGGGCCGATCCGCCTAGCACAATGGCGCTAGGGTCAATCGCCGCGATCGAGTCAGGAATGACCGTTGAAAGGTCGTAAACCAGCACGGTATCTTCTTCAACGGTGGGGGTGTCGCTGTCTTCGCTAAACCCGGCTAGCAGCACCCCTACCAGTCCCACCGCCCCCAGGGCGAGCAGAAAGCCCAGCAGCAAGAAAAATAAAATCGACCCGGTCAAACTAGCCAGGGTGTACTTCAAAAATTGCCGCATGGCGGTGATTCATTTGAGAGAGCGGTGTAGCCAGTCTAGCGATAGACGTCAGCGTCTTCGGCATCGTCGTAGGTATCAAGGGCCGCTTCGTCGGGAGTTGAGCTAATTTCGTCTTTAAAGCCGCGCAGGGTTTTACCCAGAGCGCTGCCCAGCTCAGGAATTTTTTTGGGGCCGAAGATGAGGACGGCCACCCCAATGACGAGTGCAACTTCAGTCCAGCCGAGGTTAAACATGGTGGTAAGGAGGGGTGAAGGTTTGTTTCACTATACAGCCTGGGGCCGGAGCCAGAGATAGAGCCGGGGCGATCGCCTACACCGCCGCCGCTGCCGGGGCAAAGCGAAACCCAGCCTGGCGAATGCGATCCATGGCGACCGCCAGACGATCGCAGTCAGCAATCAGACTAATGCGAATGTAGCCCTCGCCGCCGGGGCCAAAGGCATTGCCCGGCGTAACCACGACCCCCGTTTCCTGCAGCACTGTCAGAGCAAAGTCGGTGGAGGTGGTGTCGGGGGGGCAGGGCACCCACAGGTACATGGTGGCCTGGGGCTTCTCTACCGTCCAGCCCAGGGAGGCAAACTCGTCGATCAAAAAGTCGCGGCGGCTGGAGTAGCGCTGCTGCACCTCGTCTAAGTAGTGGTCGGGCAGCGACAGGGCGGTTTCTGCCGCCCGCTGCAGGGCCGCAAAGATGCCGTAGTCGAGGTTGGTCTTCAGGGTGCGCAGGCCCTGAATAATGTGGGAATTGCCGACTACAAAGCCGACCCGCCAGCCGGCCATGTTGTAGGTCTTCGACAGGGTGTGAAACTCTACCCCCACCTCCTTACCGCCGGGAATTTCCAGCAGGCTGGTGGGCTGGTAGCCGTCGAAAGCCAGCTCAGCGTAGCACAGGTCATGCACCAGCAAAATCTGGTACTGGTGAGCGAACTCCACCGCGCGCTCAAAAAACTCGCGGGGGGCGGTGGCCGCCGTGGGGTTGTTGGGGTAGTTGAAGAACAGCGCCTTGGCCCGCTGGGCCACCTCCACTGGAATGGCGTCGAAGTCAATCAGCCAGTTGTTGGCGGCGGTGAGGTGCAGGTTGTAGATCTCAGCCCCTGCAATCGCCGGGCCGCGAAAGTGGGCCGGGTAGGCCGGGGTTGGCACCAGCACCAGGTCGCCGGGGTTAATAAAGGCCATCGCCAGGTGGGTGATGCCCTCCTTCGAGCCTAGTAGGGGTAGGGCCTCGGCGGTGGGGTCGAGGGCGACGCCGTAGCGGCGGCGGTACCAGTCGGTAATGGCGGTGCGAAAGCTGGCGGTGCCCTCAAACGGGGGATAGCCGTGGGTGGCAACGTCGCCGATCGCCGCCCGAGCCGCCTCCACCACCGGGGTGGGGGTAGGGCCATCGGGGTTGCCCATACCCAGATCAATCAGGTCTAGCCCCTGTTCGCGGGCGCGGGCCTTGAGTTCGTCTAGGCGGGCAAAAACGTAGGGCGGCAGAGCGCTGAGACGGTGGGCTGTCGGCATCCAGTCGAGGGTCATAGCTGCACCTCCGGGGCAACGCTAGAAGAATGAAGAGGGGCCACCGGGCGCGACTTTTCGCGCAGTTCGGGGCACAGGGGCGATACCATCGCCGCCATCACCGCCTCAGGGGTGACCGTGAAGGGCAGGTGGTGAATATCAGACCCCTCACGGCAGGCAAACGCCGCGGCCTGCTGTAGCTGGTTTAGGGTAATGTCGCCTAAGCCCAACTCGGCCAGGGTTTGGGGCAGTCCGGTGGCTCGATAAAAGGGCAAAAGCTGTTGCCGGGCGGCACGGGCCAGGGTAGTATTGCCGCCCATTTCTTCCAGCCGCAGCTGCACTAAAATTCCGTAGGCCACTTTTTCCCCGTGGAGAATGCCGTGGCTAGCGGGCAGCTGAGTGAGGCCATTGTGCACCGCGTGGGCCGCCACCGTGCGGCACTGCGCCCCACCTACGCCGCCTACCACCCCGGCCAGCAGCACGGTGGCATCGACCACCTCCTGCCACTCGGTGCCGCCCCACTGGCGCAGGGCCGTAGGGGTCTTTTGCAGGAGAATATCGCGCAGCACTCGGGCCTGCTGCACCGCTGCAACCAGCAAGGTTTGCTGGCTAGAGCCGCTGCTGACCGCCGCCTCGTACCATTTGGCCAAACCGTCGCCAATACCTGCCACCAGGGTGCGGCGTGGCGCCGTGCGCAGCAGGGCATAGTCAAGCACCAGCAGGTTAGGGCAGGTGGACAGGGCGACATCGTAGCGAAAGGCCCCCTGGTCAGAGTAAACATTGGACAGCGCGGTCCAGGCGGCGCAGGTGGCACCGGAGGTAGGCACGGTCACCACCGGTTGGTTGATCTGGTGGGCCAACAGCTTGGCGGTGTCGAGGGCTTTACCCCCGCCGATGCCAATCACCACATCGGCTCTGTGATCGCGGGCAATTGCCTTCAGTCGGGCCAGGCCGCTTTCGCTACAGTCATGGCCGTAGGAGGCCGCTTGCGGGGTTAAGCTCTCTTGCTCAAGCGCATTGATCAAGGGGGCGGCCAGCTTGAGGCTGTGGCGCCCCCCCACAACCAGCGGGCGCTGGCCCAGGCGAGCGATCGCGGCCCCCTGGACAGCTAAAATGCCGTCGCCACGAACGACCTGAGCCGGGGCAATGGCGAGGGTAGAAAGGGGAGAGAGGGTGGGCATAGACGACGGAAATGGTGGTGAGGTGAGTAGGGGAAACCAGAGAGCTAGGTAAGGCTGGGCCAGTTTGAGCGGTCGATCTGGACTTGAAACGCTTCCTCAGACCCCTTGGGGTTGGGCTGAATTTGACCCAGGTAGATCAGCTTGGAGATACCGCCGGGTTCGTGGGCAATGGTGCGGGCGCGAATGGTAGCGACCTGACCCGGCAGACCCAGGCGGTAGGGCTTAAACAGGTTGCTGGCGGCCTGGCGGAGGGTGGCGTCTAAGGTTTCAGGAGCCATGGTGTTGGGCACCGTGATCACGATTTGACTGGCCCCAGAGTCGTAGACGGTGATGTAGGGCATCGCCCCCGGCACGGCGGTGCGGGTAAACGGTTCAAAGCTCAGGCCCAGCAGGCCCACCGTGAGTACGGCACTGAACCCAGCAGCCCCGACCAGGCGAAACCGAATGCCCCACTTAAACACAAAGGCCAGCCCGGCCAGCAGAGCCAGGGCCAACGTGCCGAGGCCAACCCACTGAGTGGCCAATAAAAAATCATCTGGGCTGAGCATGGGGCGATCGCATCCGGTAGTAGTTCAGTCAGGACGATTAAATCGGCTCATTCAAGATATCGCAGAAGCCCTTCATCAATCTGGAAAAGCCTCTGGGGCGGCACCATACCGTTTCTGGTAGCAGTGGCCAAAGGGGGAGATGACCCCGTCGTACCCTGTCTTGAATATCCAGATCACATCCTTTACTTTCATGATCCTATCAGCAGATTTCCCGTCTTTGCGGTACTGAGCAATAACAGAGGCCCGATTTGGGGGTCGGGGTGAAAGGCGATCGCCCTTCACCCCGACCTTTTCCGAAGATCTCAGCCCTAGTCTGGTCTGCGATTAACCGTTACCTCGGTACCGTCAAAACTCAATACGTTAGGTTGTAAACCTACCCAAGACAGGGTAAAACTTGAAGCCGTAGCAATAAACGATGGCGGCAGCGATGACACAGGTAGCAGGCACAGGTAAACGCAGATGGCGACAGGGAATGCGCGGTGTAGGGCTGCTGCTGCCGCTGCTGCTGCTGGGCTGCGGTTCGTCTAAGGTAGCCCAGTGCAACCAGCTGGCCGAGGTGGTCAATCAAACCCAGGGCTTTATGCAGGAGTTTGAGGCCGAAATTCAAACCTTTAGCGAGAGTGCGGCCCAGGTTAAAAATCTGGACGATATCAAGCTGGCCGCCAGTCAGTACACCACTGCGGTCGATAAAGTTGTCACCAACCTCGACGGACTGGTGGGCGATCTGCAGGCCACTACCCTGCGCGACGAAGACCTAAGCCAGTTTCGAGACGAGTATGTCGGCGTTGTGCAGGGGTTTAGCACCGCCCTCACCGACGCTCGCGAAGCCATGGAACTGGTAGTGCAGGTTGAGTCAGAGGCCGAGCTGCCTGCCAAAATTGAAGAATCTCAGCAGCAGACCATGACCGCTGTGTCTTCGATCGAAACGCTTTCCCAAGCCGAGTCACAGCTGATCAACGAGGTCAATGGCTACTGCGGCGCAACCCAGCCGGTGGAACCAGTGGCCCCTGCCGATCCGGCGGCTCCCCCGGCTGAGGCCCCAGCTGAGCCTGCCGAGCCAGGGTCTTAGCGGTATTTATGGAAGGTTGCCTCCTAGACCTGTCTAACTGCGGGGAGTAGGGGAGCGATGGGGAAGGCTCAACGTACCTATCGGTTGGGGCGCTGCTCCCTAGCACCTCTGCTTCATCGCCTTCGGAAGCAGTACAGAAATGGTCGCCTCAGACGACTAGCCCGTTTCCGCCGCTGCTCGACGGCTTGGCTAGATTTCAAAGAGACCGATAGATCTTTGCGATTGTTGAGCAAAAATGTGAAGCATTTTCGGTAACTAAATCTATACTTTGAAGCTGAAGTATCCCCTCTGTATAGAAAGCCACGGCAGCTTTGGGCACAGGCTATGTTTAGGGCATCGCTAAGTCTTCGCTGTGGGCTCGTCGTGGGCACTGATCGCGTTGCCTGGTAACGCTGGGCCGAAGGTCTGAAGGGTTGATACTGTCGCTTCTGACTAGCCTTTAGAGAGATGATCTAAACTCTCGACTCCGGTGATTTTAGGCTGCTCCAATCTGTTCATTTCTGCTTATGCTGCGATCGCCGCTGCCCTCTGATTTGCCCTGAGTGTTCCCTGTAAATTGCTGAGGCTAAAAATTCTGTAATTTACCTAGTCTGAGTAATCGCCATCCTGTGACCTATCAGTCTCAAGTTCCGCCCAATTTAAA
>JBARVK010000617.1:0-3559 GCA_049646225.1 Nodosilinea sp. | reverse complement strand
GTGTTTGCGGCACCAACAGACAGCTAACCCCGCGAATCTCCGAAGCAGATTGCGAGGCTAGGCACATGGTACCCTAGCCCCCTCAGTTTGCACTTCAACTGCGGGTGGCTAGGGTTTTCGCGTTCTGTTTCCCTCAACCACAAAAGGAAACAGAACCGATGTTTGAATATCTAGAACCAGACCCCAGCGATCATCACGACACTCACGAAGGGACCGGGTCCCTGCCGCTGCCGCCCAAATCTGGAGCCAACGATAAAGGGACCCGGTCCCTAACCCCCGAGAAAGTGCGCCACATGCTCTACGGTAGCCTCGCTGCCATAGACCGCACCATCAAAATTCTCCATGCCCTCGGCTATGCCGACCCCAACGACTGGAGCGATCCCATCCCTGTGCCGCCCGGTGCCGATGGGGCCACCACCGCCCAGTGGATGGTGATCATGACCAAGACCGTGCTGCTTGAGTAGCGACAAATTCCAGATCCCAGGGTTCTAGCGGGGGGCTACAGCCACGACAACAGATCTTGAACCAGAACCCTGGGATCTTCTCCTTCGTGAGGCGGCGATCGCCGGGCGTTAGATTTGCAATACTCAAGTCATGCTCTTGTTGCTAGAGTGCTGTTGCTAACGCCCTAGATTTATGACCGCCGCCAACCCCTTACTTGCCCTTGACTACCTGCCCGCCCTAGAATCCCTCGGCGATGACTACTACGACATCGTCCCCGCTGCCGAGTTTCCGCAGCAGATTTTGCGCTTTCGCAACGATGACCTGGTGCGACTGCTCGGCCTCGACCCCGCCACCGTCAGCGACGAAGACTTTATCGAAGCCTTTGGCAGATTTCAGGGGCGCGAGCCCTTTTTGGCCCTGCGCTACCACGGCTACCAGTTTGGCGAATACAACCCCTTTTTAGGCGATGGGCGCGGCTTTCTCTACGGTCAGGTGCGCGGCACCGACGGCAACCTCTACGACTTTGGCACCAAAGGCTCGGGTACCACGCCCTACTCACGCGGCGGCGACGGCAGGCTCACCCTCAAGGGTGGCGTGCGCGAGGTGCTGGCCTCCGAAGCGCTCCACGCTCTGGGAGTGAACACGTCCCGCGCCTTTAGCCTGGTCGAAACTGGCGAGGCTTTGTGGCGCGGCGATGAGCCTTCTCCGACGCGATCGGCGGTGCTGGTGCGCTTTAGCCAGTCGCACATTCGCTTTGGCACCTTTGAGCGACTGGAATACCTCAACCGCCCCGATCTGATTAGCAAACTACTAGAGCATGTGATCGACGTTTACTACCCCGAGGCGCGGCTGTTTACCGATGCCCAGGAGCGGTATCTGCACTTTTATCAGGAACTGTGCGATCGCGTCGCCCGCCTTGCCGCCCAGTGGATGGCGGTTGGCTTTTGCCATGCCGTACTCAACACCGACAACATGTCGATCACAGGCGAAAGCTTCGACTACGGCCCCTACGCGTTTATGGATGGCTACGACCCCCGCTTTACCGCTGCCTACTTCGACTACGCCGGACGCTACAGCTACGGCAACCAGCCGCTGATCTGCCAGATGAACCTCAAGGCGCTGCAAAAACCCCTCAAGCTGATCACGCCCGAGACCGAGCTGGAAGCGGCGCTCGCCCCGTTTAAAGATCGCTACGGGGGTTACTACCAGCAGCTGATGCTGCGCAAGCTGGGCTTTGAGCACCTAGAAGCTGACTTGGCCACGACTCTAGTCAGCCAGACCATTGAATTGCTCAGCGCGGTTGAGGTGGGCTACCACGATTTCTTCTTCGCGCTGACCCAGCAGTTTTCGCCTCAGTGGCGCGACAATAGCAGCGAGATTTTTAGTCCTACGCTGCAGGCGTCAGACCCGGCGGCGGCGGCTCAGCTCGAACCATGGCGACAGATCTACCACCGCTGTTTACAAAGTTTGAAGGCTGAGAAGATGGAGGGCATGGCATCGCTGCTGAAACGCACCAATCCCGAAACCGTGCTCCTACGACCCGCGATTGAAGCGATTTGGGAACCGATTACCATCGATGATAACTGGCAACCCTTTTACGATCTGCTCGACAAAATTCAGCATCCCTTTCGGCAAGATTGAGATGGGATGTCAGTGACAATAGGGTTTTGCGATAGTCCAAAATCGGCCCAGTAGGGCCAATATCGAAAGCCTCGATCTACCGCAGGGTGGGCATTGCCCACCAGCCTTAATTTAGATCCATACGCTAGGGCTTATGATCAAGCAGCTGCGATCGCTTCCTTTAGACATCCTAGCCGCCTCTAAAAACCAACGGTGCTTGGTTTGGCAAGATTGCTTGGTTTGGCAAAATTATAGACAGTCTTTTGAAGAACCTAAACCTATGGCCGACGACTCCGCTGCTTCTAACTCCCTGACGCCGACGCCCATAGCGAAAATCTTGCAGTGCTTTAGCGGTGCTTTTGTGGCGGGCACCATTGCGGTGCTGGCCTACCGGCTGATGATCTCCATTGCCGCCAACTTTGCCGCCCACCCGATTGTGACCGACAATCAGGCTACAGCTAACATTTCAGCGGCGGTGCGAACCCTGGTCATCGGTATGGCAGCCCTGGGGGCGGGGGTGTTTGGCTTAGCAGGCTTGGGCCTGTTTTTGCTGGGTATTCAGCTAATGGTGCAACGGCTGATGGGTCGCCCCGCGCCTCAGGAAGAGCCGTAGATTTCCTACAAACGCTTTTCAACGGCAAAGCGGCCTGGCAATGGTCAGTAACGAACACTTTATGGGAATTATTTTTGTTAGGTTAAAGCAGTTCTTAACCTAGCGATTAGTCATGGGGTAAGGCTTGAGCCTGAGCGACGGCCAAAAGCTCTACCCGCAGATTGGGTGAAACCCAACACCAGCAAAGGTTTCGTAGGTTCTGCTAAGGCTGTACTCAATCTATGCCAGATCAGAGCTTCCAACGGTTTTGCCAATTGACCAGGAATTTAGCTTGGACCTCAACCCGAATTGCAGGACAAAATTTTGGGTTAATTATCGACTAGAGCACAAATTTTTCCTCAGTCAACGGGGCAAAGTTATATATTTAATAAAGAACGTTTGGTAAAAAGCAGCACTCCCCTACAAGATTCATGGTTGCCACTCCCAGTCTCAGCACCTTTAACTCGCTCCCTCGCACCAGGGATGCCGAAATGCTGAGACAAATTTTTGCCGACGTAGATGCAACCAGCTGCCCCTACACCTACAACTTTCACATGCACACTGCCTGTTCCGACGGCAAGCTGCCCCCGGCGGGTCTGATGGAGCAGGTGGTCGATATCGGCCTTAGCGCCTTTGCTATCACCGATCACCACACCGTTAAAGGGTACCACCAGGCCAAAGCCTGGCTGGAAGACTGGCAGTGGCGTCACCCCACCTCGCTGCGCAGTCGTCGGCAGGGCAAAGGGGCAGCGGTACCCCGGCTGTTTACGGGGGTAGAGATCACCGCCATTTTGGCCGAAACCGAAGTTCACATTTTGGGGTATGGGTTTGCGCCCAACCACAGCGCGATCGAGCCTTACCTACAGAGCTATGCGCCGCGCGGCGATGCCAAGCAGGCTGCCG
>JBARVK010000616.1:0-5436 GCA_049646225.1 Nodosilinea sp. | reverse complement strand
CCGTAGCCATCATTATGAGGACATTCCCCGCAATGGAGTCGCTGTCTGTCATTCCCGTAGCAACGGGAATCCATGGGAGAGCAGGTTCTCCAGAGTGGATTCCCGCATCCGCGGGAATGACGGCCCTAGCATGCTGTCTTGACCTGCGTGGCTATCGCTATACGAGCTAGGCAGCAGGGGAGCTAGAGAACCAAGCGCGCCAAAACGGTGGACGTTCTTAAGCCTTCGAGGACGAGATCAGAGCCACTCCCCCACTCCCCTACTCCCCCACTTCCCCACTCCCCAAAGTCCTACCCCTGCTCTCGAAGGACGGCGTTGATCTGATTAAAAATTTCCTCGAACAGCTGAGGAGGCGCACCGCCCGGAATCAGCAGGTCATTCATGATGAAGGAAGGCGTGCCCTGGAGCTGAAGCTGCTGGGCTAAAGCCAGGTCTTGCTGGATGGCGGCGGCGGCTGTAGCACTGGCGCGATCGCGGTTGAACTGATCCATATCCAGCCCCATGGCCTCGGCCAGCTCAACATAGAGATCCTCGCCCAGGCGGCTTTGGTTGGCAAACAGGCCGTCGTGGTACAGCCAAAACTGCCCCTGTTGGCCAGCAGCCCAGGCCGCCTGGGCTGACGGCATTGCCTCGGGGTGAATTTGGGTCAGCGGGAAATGCTTGTAAACGTAGAGGATGTCGTCTTCGTGGTTGCCCACAAAGGCCTTCATGTTGGCTGCCGCCACAGCGCAGTAAGGGCACTGAAAATCTGAGAACTTAAACAGCACAATGGGCGCATTGGGGTTGCCCTTGGTGGCCGAAGACCCAATCAGACTGGCCCGATCCATCGACATAATGACGTCGGTCACAATGGCCTGGTGGGCTTCAGCGCTATCCGGAGGGGTGGGCTGGTTGCGTCGGGGCACCAGCAGCAGCAGCGGGATCAGCATACCGACGAGCAGGGCACCGACAATGCCCCACACCAGCAGTTTCGAATTACGCATCCGGGTCAAGGGATTTGCCATTGCTCATCAAGTCCTGTGCTAATGCCATCCCCATCATGCCGTCCTGAGGAGCACCTGGCCACAGGTTAGCCGCCCCCACACCACCGGGCGGGCCGCAGGGAGAAAACCTTAGATCAAGGCCGCTGGGTCAGTGCGAGGCCAAAAAAATATCTCGCAGGCGTCGCCTGGCCCGCGAAGCCCGCTGACGCAGCGCAGCCTCAGTGGAGACAGGATGACCTTCGGCCATCAGCCACTGGCTAATTTGGCTCCACGACCAGTCTCGCACGGTGCGCAGGTAAAGCAGACAGGTGGCTTCAGGATCTTCCTGATTGAGCCGCTGAAGCGCCTGATAGAGCAGGTCGAGCTCTTCAGCAATAATCTGCTGCTGCATCAGGTTAAGGCGCAGGTCAGGCAGGGCAGACTCCATCACCTGGGGGTCGGTGGCGCTATCGCGGTGCTTGCGTTTGCGCTCATAAATAACGTGGACTGCGGTGGCTTTGAGCCAGGCGTAAGGATTGCGAATCACCTCTCCCGTCTGGAGCTTTTTTTTGCCCCGCAGGTAGGCCTCATGCAGAATCTCGTGGGCTTCGTACTGGGTGCTGAGGTGGTACTGGTGGAGGGTTCTCTGAATGACACTCAGCAGGGGGTAGGCGTAGGGGTTGTCTTGGCCGAGAATATCACTCAGCGCCTGATCGAACACATCTGGGGCTGGAGCATCGGCGGGTAGGCAAAACTCATTTAAACCGCTGGTGTCGTCGGATTGGCTCATAGTCCCTTGGGCGTTAGGTGAGGCATCACTCAATTAACAAGTGATATAAGCTGCTTCAATGTGACAGATCAAATTGCGGAAACCATTGCCAAAAAAGAGCTAAAGAAACATAACGATCCCCTGTCACAACCGCAAACCCCAAGACACTAATACACTAGCGCGGCGATCGCCAGGCCCGTTGGCAGTCCCATTTGCCACGGCAGTCCCTTGTTGTCTCAGGTAGGCGTAGAGCATAGCTGACGCCTGGCGGTGGTCTAATGATCTCAGCTGTTCAGGGGGCTTACCCTGGCTACCGACTCGATTGATTTGTGCTTTGAACTAGTCTGGGTTCGAGTGACATTTTGCTTTTCCTACAAAGGCACGCGAGGAGTAATGAATACAGAACGAGCAGCGGCACCCTCAAGGGCGCCTCTAGACAATTTGTCTATAGATACAGGCACAGGCCTTGGTACATTTGCCTCGATTGCAGCGTTGCTTAATGCCAGCGGAGAGTGCTCCTTTGACGGTCTGAGGCAGGCGTTTCGGCAGCACCGTTCTATTCTGATTGACTACTGCACATTGGCCCTACAGCCTGCCCTCTCAGCCGCTGACGAAACTCGCCTGGGCCATATTTTGACCCAGGCTATAGACGACCCCCTGCTGAGCTTTTGGCTTGATGAAGCCGATGGGTGGGTAGGTGAACAGCTCGACCTCCTACCCCAGAACGCACTCAGGCAGCAGCAGCGTGAGCTACGTCGCAGGATTGGTCAAACCTGGGTCGATACACTCTGGCACGATTTACAGCACGGCACGAAGGCGCTGCAGGTCTATCTAAAGCGGGTGGGCGTCTACAGCGGGGCGATCGACGGCATTATGGGGCCGACCACCCAGCACGCGATAGAATCCCTCAAGACGGCATACCCCGACGAATTGCCGTCAGGGCACCTGTAGGTCTGAGTGTAATGGTAGGGATAGAGGCGTCATGAATCAGTTAGTGGAGAAAGTTCTGCACAGTCTGACGGCGTTAGGCTTAGGTCTGCTCATCATTCTGGGGCTTACAAGCTGCCCCCATGGGGCGATCGCAGCCTCGGCCCCTACCAACACTCTTACCGTGCACTTGGGTACTGCCGCTGGCGGTCTGCGCTTTGAGCCTGACCACCTGCAATTTGTGGTCGGTCAGCGCTACAAGCTGGTGCTCGACAACCCCAGCCCTGAGAAGCACTACTTCACCGCCAAAGACTTCGCCGACGGCATCTGGACTCAAAAGGTTCAGGCCGCTGGGGTTGAGGTCAAAGGCGCTGTTCACGAGCTAGAGCTAAAGCCCGAGGCGATCGCGGAGTGGGTGTTTGTGCCCGAGCGCCCCGGCCTCTACGAGCTGCACTGCGCGATCGCAGGCCACGCCGAAGCGGGCATGGTCGGTCAGATCGAAATTGTGGCCGCTAGCTCTTAATACCTACTCGACCCAAGGGCGCGTGTTGAGGCATCAACTCCAACAGGTTGGGTAACGGGGGCAGCTGGGTGCCATGCTTTAATAAAGTCAGGCACTAAGGAGGTATTAGCCACCCTCGCCGTCAAGCCAATCAGGGATATCGCATCGCTCCTGTGTCACCCCTCACCCTCCCTGGAGATGACGTTTCAAAGCCCTTCTGGCGCTGCTCTTTTCAACCATTCTGCCTCCCGCCACGTGACGCTTCAAGCGGCCCTCAACCAGGTGGTTTCCCAGGAGGCGCACCGCAACGAGCTACAGCTGTCCTACGTGCGGGTCGGGGTGGTGTTTATTTCACTGCTGCTGGATGTAGCGGTATTTTTGTTCCCCCAAACGCTGCTGGGCAAAGACCAGGTGCCGCCCACGGTAGTGATTATCAGCCTCTGCGCGAACCTCTTTGCCCTGGGGCTGGTGGTCATTCTGCGCCAAGGCCTCTCTATGGCAGCCCTGCAACGCTGGCAGGTGATTATTCCTATCTTTGACAACCTGCTGCTGTGGGCGTTTATCACCAATATTTGGCGGGTGCTGGGCGCAACCCAGCCGCTGATTTTGACCAACGTCGTGGCCTTTTGCAGCCTGGTGGCCGTATCGGGCGGGCTACGCTTGAGTCGTCGGGCCGCCGTACTCACCTCGGTGCTAGCCCTGGTTAACTTTGCCTATGCGGCAGTGCTGTTTCAGCTCAATTTGGCGCTAGCGCTGTTTGCCGGTATTACGGTTTTGGGCACCGGTTTTTTGGGTATGCGGATGGCGGTGATTGTGCGCCGCCATGTCAAAAATGAGTCGGGGCGGCTAATAATGGCTCAGTTTTTGCCCAAAACCGTCGTCGAAGCGGTCTTTGAGTCGCCCCTAGACCTGCTGCTGCAGCCCCAGAAATGCAGCGTGACGATAGTAGTGACTGACCTACGCGGCTTCACCCATTTTGCTGAAGCCCTAGAGCCCCAGGCGACCCTCGACTTTCTCAATCGCTATCAAGGAGTACTGGCTACCATCGTCGAGCGCCACGGCGGCTGGGTCGATAAATTTATGGGCGATGGCATGCTGGCGGTGTTTGGTGCCCCTGACCCGCTCGACAACCACGCCTACATTGCCCTAACGGCGGCCAGTGCTATGGTGCGCGAGGTGGAACAAATTTCGCCGCTGGCCATGGGCGTGGGGGTACACTCTGGCCCGGTGGTGGCAGGCTGTTTGGGCACAGCCGGGCATCTAGAGTTTACGGTGATTGGCGATACGGTGAACGTCGCGGCCCGGCTTGAAGCGCTGACTAAAACCCTAGGCTACCCCCTGCTGGTCAGCGAGACCACCCAACGGCAGGCCGGGGCGTTTCCGCTGCGATCGGTTGGTCGGCATAGCCTGCGCGGCCGGGCTCAATCTCTAGAGCTGTTTACGTCCCAGTAAATTTGCACAGACTGAATGGCTCTGATCCCCGAGCGATCGCGGCCCAGGGCTGAACTATATCCTGCGATAGAGGTTGACGACTGAGTACTGTGGCATCTCTAAGGTTAAGCTCTCGCTGTCGATCGTTTACTTCGTCAGGATCAGGGATTCTTAGCACTGCGAGTCCTTGATCTCTGAGTTATCGATACCATGGACTAGAGAGCACCGCGCCGAATAATAAACTAAATAATGCCTCCGGATCCTTCCCATGAGCCCTATGCCATCCTGGCTGTAGACGATTCTTCGGACAATCTGTTTTTGATCGAGTCGATTTTGGATGACCCCGAGTATCACATCACTTGTGTGGAAAGTGGCCAGACGGCCCTGGACGTTGTGGGGCAAACGCCACCCGACGTCATTCTGCTCGATGTCATGATGCCGGGACTCGACGGATATGCGGTGACCCAGCGTATTCGCGACAATCCTAACCTGCCCTACATTCCAATTTTGCTGATTACGGCCCATGACCAGTCGAGCCTGGTGCAGGGTTTAGACGCTGGTGCCGATGATTTTATTCGCAAGCCGGTAGATGTCAACGAACTGCGGGCGCGGGTGCGATCGCTGCTGCGCCTTAAGCGCAGTATAGACGCCCAGGCCACCATGATTCGCCAGCGCGACGATTTTGTGGCGCGCCTTACCCACGATCTGCGCACCCCCCTGGTGGCCGCCAACCGCATGCTGAAACTCTGCCAGGGCGATGCTTTTGGCCCCATTCCCGACGACGGAAAGCATGCGCTCGGCACCATCGTTGATAGCAACCGCCACCTGCTCAGCATGGTCAACAC
>JBARVK010000615.1:0-9282 GCA_049646225.1 Nodosilinea sp. | reverse complement strand
GGGCAAAGAAGTACACGTCGGTACCAGCCTGTAGCCACTGGCTCAGTCGGGGTACCCAATCCTCAAAATAGGGCTGGTTGTAGGCCAGATCGGGGTGGCCAATGTAGCGCACGATAGTAAACGCTGCCGTCGCCTCAGGCTGTAGCGGCACCTTGGGTTTCTTGCGCTCAGAGCCGATTTGGGGATCGTCATGGGCGGTGTCGATACAGTCGTAGATGGGGCGAGTATCGAGCAGCACCCGGCCTACACCCAGACTAGTGAGCATTTGGTTGAGGCGAGTGGCGTGGAATTCTGAAAACCAGTCTAAATGGCGCACTTCAACCGCGATGGGATGTTGCTGTCGGGGCCAGCGGGCTAGAAATTCTCTCAAGTCAGGCAGGTTTTCGGGATGATAGGTGGGCGGCAGTTGAATAAACAGCGGTCCCAGTTGGTCTCCCAGAGTCGTCAGAGTCCTTAGAAATCGGTGAGATTCTTCCACGAAGGGGACTAGCTTGCCCTGGTGCGAGAAGGCGCGGGGCAGCTTGGGGCAAAACCGAAAGCCTGGCGGCATGGTGGTGGCCCAGCGATCGATGGTTTTGGCATCGGGCATAGAGTAGAAGGTGGTGTTGCCTTCGACCGCAGTCATGCGATCGCCGTACAGCCGCAAAAAATCCCCAGGCTTGCTGCCCCTAGGGTAAAAGCGGCCCACCCAATCTTTAAACGCCCACACTGCGCACCCAGTGAAATATGCCCCTGCCACTGTCATTCCCCCAATTCTGACGTAATCTCCAACGGCGCTGCTCAAGAATTGATCCGAAATTCTGTCTGTCTACCCCCCGGATTGGACTAGACAATACCGTCTACTCCTAGGCCAGCTACCTATGGGAAGCCAGAGGTATACGATTCGAATCGGGTATGAGACGGTAAACGGGTGACCGATCTCAGGTCAGCTATCCTATAGACCAGACCTTGCGGTCAAAGCAACTCCTACCGGCGCCACGCTATGGACTCTAAATCATTTCTTGAAGCCCTGAACCTATGGCCCATGGTGGTTCAACCCGGTACCAAGGTCAACCTCAGCGACTTTGATCCTAGCTTTACCGGCGATCTCAAGAAAAAACAAGCCAAAGACCTGCTACAACAGGGCACCGAAGCAATGGCTAGCTATCAAGATGTGCTCTATGCCCAAAACACCTATGCCCTGCTGCTGATCTTTCAGGCTATGGATGCAGCGGGTAAAGACAGCACCATTAAGCACGTAATGTCGGGCATCAACCCCCAGGGCTGCCAGGTGTTTAGCTTTAAGCAACCCTCCAGCGAAGAACTCGACCATGATTACCTGTGGCGATCGTCTAAAGCGCTGCCCGAGCGAGGCCGCATCGGTATATTCAACCGCTCCTACTACGAAGAAGTGTTGGTGGTGCGCGTACACCCTGAGCTTCTGGCTAATCAACAGTTGCCCGACAGCGTCCGGGGCAAACATATCTGGCAGCAGCGCTTCGAAGACATCAATAACTTTGAGAAGTACCTGACTAACAATGGCATCGTAGTGATGAAGTTCTTTCTTAACGTATCGCAGCAGGAGCAAAAGCAGCGCTTTCTAAAGCGGATCGATCGCCCTGATAAGAACTGGAAGTTTTCCCTAGCCGATGCTAGGGAGCGAGGTCACTGGAACGACTATATGGCGGCCTACGAAGACGCGTTAACTCACACCAGCACCGACTGGGCTCCCTGGCATGTGATACCCGCTGACCACAAATGGTTTACCCGCCTGGCGGTGTCTAGCTTAATTAACCAAAAGCTGGAATCGCTAAACCTGAGCTATCCCGAGCTGGAGGAGAATCACCTGGAGAGGTTGCAGAAGGCCAGGGTGATGCTGGAGCAGGAAGAGTGGATTAGCGACTAATTATACGAAATCCTGACTGGCTACACCCGATTGGCTGGGGGCAAACCACCGTTTGCCTTTACAGGTTGGCCTGCTGGATATCGGGGGCGTGGAATTCGGATTTGCTCTGAAGTCTTGGTCTTCTTTATATTATTGACAACCGATGGTTCCACGGTGCTCTAGCCAGGCCGCCACTCTAAACAGTTTTGCCTCTTGGTACGGGGCGGCGATGAGCTGAACGCTGACGGGGAGCTGGCCAGACCGGCGAATAGGGACTGAAATCACTGGCAGGCCGATGAACGAAAGGGGCTGGGTATAGAAGCCCAGGTGGGGACGCAGGGGATAGATTTCACCGTCGATTTCTAGCGTTGTTTGGTCAAGGGGTGGAGCGACGCAGGGGGTGGTTGGTGCGATTAGCACATCCACATGCTGAAAGACTTCGCGCACGCGATCGCGGTACCAGCGCCGCAGTCTTTGCGCCTGCACATACCAGGCAGCGGGAATCATGGCTCCGGCTAGGAAGCGATCGCGCGTTGCTGGGTCAAACTCCATCGGGCTTTGGCGCAGGCGATTAAGGTGGAGCTGGCTGCCCTCGCAGGCGGTGATCAGGTAGGCGGCGGCTCTGGCTCGGGGCGTTTCGGGAAATTCTACCGTGTGGGTAATCCCCAAGGCGGTAGCCACATCGGTGAGGACATCCCGAACCAAAGGCTCCATACCGCGCTCGAAGTGACCGCCCAGGCGAGCGAGTCGGAGCCCCTCGGTATTTGGGGTAAGTAATGGGGTAACGGGGTCTGGAGCCCACCGGGTACAGACGGGGTCGGCTGGATCTGGCCCCTGCATGAGGTCGTAAGCGAGGGCCAGATCAGGGAGCGATCGCGCGAATGGCCCCACATGGTCCAAACTGGCGGAAAATAGGTAGGCCCCAGCTCGCGACAGCCGCCCGTAGGTAGGCTTGAGGCCATACACCCCGCACAGCGAGGCGGGCACGCGGATTGATCCATTGGTATCAGACCCCAGGGAAAAGGGCACCAGCCCCGCCGCCACGGCTGCCGCCGAACCACCGGACGATCCGCCCGCCATGCGGCTGGGATCGTGGGGGTTCGGGGTAGTGCCAAAGTGATGGTTAATGGTGACAAAGCCGTAGGCGTACTCATCCATATTCAGCGCGCCGACTAGTACTGCCCCGGCCTGTTCGAGGCGGGTAATGACGGTGGCATCCTGGGCGGCGACGGGATTACCCTGGTTGAGCTTGGCCCCAGCTAGGGTGGTGAGCCCCTGAATGTCGAACAGATTTTTGACCGCAAAGGGCACTCCGGCCAGGGGGCCGGGGTCTTGGCCTGCGGCGATGGCTTGATCAATGGCTTGGGCCTGCGATCGAGCCCGCTCCACTGTCACATCAGTAAAGCAGTTGAGGGTTGAATCACGGGCCGCGATGTCGGCCAGAGTAGTCTCTAGCAAAGCGGTGGCAGAGTGTTTGCCGGATCTGACAGCAGCGGCGATCGCGATCGCATTCTGAAACTCGCTCATGGCTCAAAGGTGGCGGCGCTTTCTAGGCTGTCGGAGAGGGGGAAGTTGAGAACGGGCTGAGCAATCGCCCAAACATGCTCTACATTCGCCACCACCCCTGGCTTAATCTCGTCGGGGATAGATAGCCCGAGGGTGACAGCCATGGCTTCGACATAATCGGTCAGAGCAATCGGGTCAGATGGTTCGGCAGCCATATCCCTTAGAAATACCGGCAGAGTACACCATTAGAATCTCTTGTTCTGGCCCACGGGGCAAGTCAGCGGCAGGATGACCCTAGCCCGAGCCCCTCTGTCAACGGGTCTTGATTTCATCAACAGTTGCAATGGGACAGTTGGATGGAGCCGGGCCTGCTGTCGTCTAGCCTTCTCCCTGCGATCTGGGGCTCGGCTCATCTAGCACATGGGAGCCAAACAGCGCTCCAGCCTCCCGCTGAATCGCTCCATACTGGTCGATCACTGGCTGCACCGCCGCCTCTTCGCGCTCCACATAGTCGTAAAATTGGGTAAAGATACGCTCGACTTCTTCGTAGATCAGGCCTAACTTTTCGTTTAGGCGGCTGGCAATCTCTTCCTGAAAGTGTTCTTTTTCATTGTCTAGGGCCTGCTCAAACTTAGAAATGATGCGGTTGCGCTGCCAGAGAATGCCGATTGCCACCACAATCACCCCCACCCCGGCAAAGGCAATGCCAATGGCGCTGAGGATAGCCTCGGCCACCGCGAACTCAATGATGTGCAAAATGGTGCCCGACACCGCCAAGATCGCGCCGCCGACAATTTCGTTGGCCATATCGCCTGCCTGGGTCGTCAGCATATCGCCTAGGCCCTGATCGACCAGCAGCCGATCGACCTTAGCCCGCACGCTCTCGATTACCTCCTGGCGGCGCTCCAGCACTTTGAGCGAAATATGGCTGCTCTCAATGCGGTGGCTTTTGACAGTCTCCAGGTCTTGGTTGAGACCATCAAAAAGCTGACGAATACCGTCAACAAAATGCTGAGCACCCTCGTTAGATGCTTCTTCGAGCGACTCGCGCAGGTCGCGGGTGCAGCGCTCTTGAAACTCATCGACCCAGGCCTGCATAGAGGCATCTTGGTTAAATAGACCAACGAAGGATCGCCGGATCACCATTGGCACCGTCAGGCTCTCGCGAAAGTCGCGCTTGATGCGAGCCGAAATTACCTCATAACGGGCCGCCAGACGATCGGCCAGAGTGTTGATTTCATAGCGCGATCGCGATCGACCGGCATCAATTTTGCTGCGAATGCTCTGGGCACTGGCGCGATCGGCGGCCAGCTGGCGGTTGAGCGCCTCTACATCGCCCTTGAGCAGGTCAATAATTTGCTGAGTGGTCTGGCTCACCGATCGCAGCTTAATTTTGTAGCTCTCCCCCGACGACACCATCGCCTGAATGTACTGCCGCACCGGTTCAAAACCGCTGTTGGCCGTATCGCCCTCTTCTTCTAGCGCTGCCGAGGTGGGGAAAATGATCGGCGCTTTGATCTGCTTTTGGTAGGCGTACTCTTTTACCCGCTCCACGTTGGTTTGCAGGTCAGCGGGGCGCAGCAGATCGGCCTGCTGCAAAATAAACACCACTTTTTTGCGCCACTCGGCACTGACAAAGTCAAGAAAATCCCAAGCGCTCTTTTGGTAAGGGTTTTTGGCAAACAGCACAAAAAAGGTCAGGTCGCTATTGGGAATGTAGCGCTCGGTGATAATTTGGTGCTCGGCAATCACCGTATTGGTGCCCGGCGTATCGACAATCGAAATGTCTTGCAGAATGGGGATCGGTCGGCCTATCTTGCGCAGGCTGGGCTCCACCTGCTCGACAAACTCCTGCTCGGCGTAGACAATCTGCTGAATCGAATCGGTGCAGGGCTCAATGTCGGTGGCGCAGACCTCGGCGTCGAGCAGGGCGTTGACGAAGCTGCTCTTGCCCGCCTTGACCTCACCCACCACCACAAACAAAAACGGTTCGTTGATGTTGCGCCGCAGGTTGTGGGTGGTCTGCTGCAGGTTGGGGTTGTTAATGTCGGCGGCCAGGGTTTGCACCCGCTCAAGCAGGCGATCGAGGTCGTCGCGATAGGCGTGGAGCTTTGCATTGATAATTTGGCTGGCCACGGCATATCTCCATAAACCTCGCTGGGCTGCAACTGAGGCTGGCTTACCTTTAAATTATCGCACGGCCAGATTTTTGGATGTTTCCTCACCGGCCGTTGTTAGGCTCTCTACATACGCAAGGATCCGATCTCTGGCCCGACATCTTTATCCCGCCACAGCTGTTTTAATCGTCGTCTTCAAATACGCCTTTGAAAAACTCGATGGTGTCTTTGAGGGAAGCGATAAAGCTATCGATCTCAGCCTTAGTGTTGTAAAAATACAGGCTGGCCCGCGCCGTCGAGTCTACACCTAACAGGCGGTGCAGGGGTTGGGTGCAATGGTGCCCCGAACGAATCGCAATCCCCGATTGATCCAACAGCGTAGAGAGGTCTTGGGCGTGAACGCCTTCGACGGTGAAGGTGGCTAACGCCGCCCGTCCGCTGCCGTCGGCCTCGGGAGCTGGGCCGTAGAGCGTTACCTCAGGCATGCTCTGCATTTGCTGGTACAGGTAGGCGGTCAGCTCGTGCTCGTAGGCGGCGATATTTTCCATGCCGATTGCCGACAAATAATCTACCGCAGCCCCTAGGGCGATCGCCTCTGCAATGGCTGGCGTACCCGCCTCAAACTTGTGGGGCAGCTCGGCGTAGGTAGAATGATCTAAGAACACATCGGCAATCATTTCGCCGCCGCCCATAAACGGGGGCATCGATTCGAGCAGGTCCAACTTGCCGTACAAAAAGCCAATGCCGGTAGGGGCGCACATTTTGTGCCCTGAAGCCACAAACCAGTCGCAGTCCATCGCGGGCAGGTCGAGGGGCAGGTGGGGGGCACTCTGGCAGCCGTCGATCAGTACCCTAGCGCCGTGGCGGTGGGCTATTTCAATGATGTCGGCGACGGGGTTGATGCAGCCCAGGGTGTTGGATACATGGTTGACGGCTACCAGGCGGGTTTTGGCGGTCACCAGTTCACAGTACTGGTCGAGGTTGAAGGATTGATCGGCGGTGAGCCCGACAAACTTGAGCGTTGCACCAGTGCGCTGGGCCACAAACTGCCAAGGCACCAGGTTGCTGTGGTGCTCCATAACCGAGAGAATAATCTCATCGCCCGGTTTGAGCGTGGTCATGCCCCAGGCGTAGGCCACCAGGTTGATTGCCTCGCTGGCGTTACGGGTAAATACAATTTCGTTGCGGCTGCTGGCGTTCACGAAGGCCGCCACCTTGTCCCGTGCCCCCTCGTAGGACTCGGTGGCCCGAGCGCTGAGGTTGTGTACGCCCCGGTGCACGTTGGCGTTGTCGTGCTGGTAGTAGTGTTGCAGCGAGTCCAGCACCGCCCTGGGCTTTTGGGAGGTGGCCGCGTTGTCGAGGTACACCAGCGGGTGGCCGTTAACCTCCTGATGCAAAATCGGGAAGTCGGCGCGAACCTTAGCGGCGAGGGTGAGTTCCTGGGCGACGGTCATGGGGAGTGGGGGGTGAGAGGGTGGATGAGTAGGCGGGTGGATGGTTAGGAGGAGACTATGTCCACTGAGAAATGGTGTCAGCGAGGCGCGATCGCAGCGACTCCACTGAGATTTTCTCTAACATTTCCATGGCAAAGGCGTAGATCAGCAGGCGTTGGGCCTGGGGGGCGCTAATGCCGCGACTTTGCAGGTAAAAAATCTCGTCGGCCTGAAGCTGGCTGACGGTGGCCCCGTGAGCGCACTTGACGTTGTCAGCAACAATTTCGAGCTGGGGCTTGGTGTCTACCCGGGCTTTATCAGACAGCAGCAGGTTGCGGTTGAGCTGACTGGCATTGGTGAGCTGCGCCTTTTGGGCCACGGCCACGCGTCCGTTAAAAACGCTGTGGGCGTGGTCATCGACGATGGCCTTGTGCTGCTGCTCGACCACGCCGTGGGGGTGGCTGAGGGCAATTAGGCTGTGGGTGTCGATGTGCTGGTTGGCGGCGATCGCCCCTAGCCCGTAGATCTTGGTGGTGGTTTGCTCGCCGGTCTGGTAAATCTCCCAGTTGTGGCGAGCGAGTTGGGCCCCAAGGTCTACGGCGGTGCCAATGTATTGGCTGTCGCGGGCCTGGGTGACCACGGTTTTGCCAATGTGGAAGGTGCCTGCCCCTTCCCGCTGAATGCGGCTGTGGGTGATCTGAGCGTTGGCGTCGAGCCACAGCTCGGTGACGGCGTTGGTGAAGTGGGGCGCGGCAGACTCTCCCGAAAACGCTTCGATCAGGGTGAGGGCGCTCCCCGACTCAGCCACCACCAAACAGCGAGGCTGGGCAATCAGGGCGTCTTCTCCAGGTTGAGATAGGTAGATGATCTGAACTGGGGTCTCAACGACGGTGTTGCGGGGCAGCCAAACTACCACTGCATCCTGAAAACCCACGCTGTTGAGCGCAGTAAACACTTCGTGGTGACCGCTGGCCTGGGCCAGTCGTTCAGTAAACGGGAGGTCGGAGTAGCTGCGCAGGGAGCCAACGACGGCATCCTTGGGTAACCTGTCGAGTTGAGACAGCGCTGTACTGACCCGGCCATTCACCACAACCACCTGGGCTCCAGCGGTTTCTGGCAGGCGCAGATCGGCAACATCAGCGTCCCCAACCGTCACCTCTCCAGCAGCCGCGAAGTCAACGGTGAGCATGGCCGCCAGGTCGGTAAAGCGCCAGTCTTCGTCGCGGGCAGAGGGAAAGGTTTGCTCGTTGAGCAGGGCGGCAGCACGCGATCGCACCGTATCCAGCGCCAGCCCATCGGGCACATTGGCCTGCACCCGCTGCACCAGGCCCTTCAGGTAGGTGTCGCGCTGGTCAGCCGTCGCGATCGATCGCACGTCAGATAGAGACCTTGTCATTACGCCGTCACCCCCGTCCGATAAGCATCCAGTACCCACTCGTAGCCGCGCGCCTCTAGCTCTTTAGCCAGGTCTTTGCCACCGGTCGTAATGATGCGGCCATCGGCCATCACATGCACGTAGTCGGGCACGATGTAGTCAAGCAGGCGCTGGTAGTGGGTGATTAACACCACGGCGTTGTCTGGGGTAGATAGCTGGTTCACCCCGCCGGCCACGGTTTTCAGGGCGTCAATATCGAGGCCCGAGTCAGTTTCGTCGAGAATGGCCAGGGCCGGTTCCAGCAGCGCCATTTGCAAGATTTCGTTGCGCTTTTTCTCACCGCCCGAGAAGCCCTCATTGACGCTGCGATCGAGGAACGAGGCATCCATTTTGACAACACCGAGCTTCTCTTCGATCAGGTCGTCAAAGTCAAATACGTCAATTTCGTCTTCGCCCCGAGACTTGCGATGAGCGTTAAAGGCGACCCGCAAAAAGTCGCGGTTGCTGACCCCAGGAATTTCCAGCGGGTACTGGAAAGCAAGGAAGATACCGGCAGTGGCGCGATCGTGGGGATCGAGCTCCAGCAAATCCTGCCCTTTGAAATGAATGTCCCCGGCTGTGACCTCGTAGTCAGGGTGGCCCGCCAGCACCTTCGAAAACGTGCTTTTGCCCGAGCCGTTGAGCCCCATAATGGCGTGAATCTCGCCTGCTCTTACTTCCAAGTCGAGGCCCTTAAGAATCTCGGTGCCGTCCACATTGGCGCGGAGGCCACGCACGGAAAGAATAATGTCGCTGTCGTCGTTAATCATGGTTTTCCTGTGGGGTGGGCACCGCCCACCGTGCTTCTACGCCTTGCAAGTTTGGATTTTAGATTGGGTTTTAACCGGATATTCGTAGGGTACATTAGCGAAGCAATGCACCATCCCCGCCGATATCGCCGCAGGTGCATTGCATTGCGAATGCACCCTACCCCACGGTGTTTTCGAG
>JBARVK010000614.1:0-4138 GCA_049646225.1 Nodosilinea sp. | reverse complement strand
GCCAAGCATAGTGACGCTGAAGAGCGGTGGTTTTGCATTGGCAGAGTGGCCGACCAAGTTCTAACCGTGCGTTTTACCTATCGCGATGGAGTGATCCGAATCTTTGGGGCGGCTGAATGGCGCAAATGGAGAAAGTTTTATGAGCAACACAATACCTGATCCGGCAGAACCCATGGGCGAGGTGACCCTTGTCCAAGACTTTCTACCCCCACCAGAGCAATTAGTGCCTAAGAAAACCACTGTGCGGGTAACGATGGAATTTACCCAAGAAAGCATCGAGTTTTTTAAGCGGGAAGCGAACCGCCACAACGCTTCCTATCAAGCCATGATTCGCAATCTTGTCGATGCCTACGCCAAACAGCATCAATAGCTAAGGCAGGGCGGTCATTTCAGAACCAGAGGGTTAGACTATTGAAAAGCCTATCCGGTATCTGAGGATACTAGCCCTAGGCATCATCTCGCCGAGTTAACCCGTCTATGTCCCTACGTTTTTCTGGTCAGCAAAAGTCTGTGCGTCCAAGTGCTGGGGCCGCCGCCACTGGCTTCGTCACCATTGGTTGGGTGCTGCTGCAAAGCCTAATGCCGTTGCCCCCCGCCCTGGCCCAGGCCGAAGCGGAAGGGCTCTCCTACGGGCAGTTTTTGGAAAAGATTGAGCAGGGCGAAGTTGCACAGGTCGACCTAGATGAAACTCGGGGCATTGCCTACGTGACCCTGGATGGCGACCCCGAAGACGCCGACCCCCAGCAGGTAGCGCTGTTCTCTGGGGAGCGCAACGCCGAGCTGATTCGTCGCCTGCGGGCCAACGACGTCGACGTTGAAATTCGCGACTCGTCTAGCAATGGGGCACTGGCCTGGTTGGCGACCAACTCGCTACTGGCGCTGATTTTAATCTTTGGTCTACTCATGCTGCTGCGGCGATCGGCGTCGGGAGCAGGCAACGCCATGAGCTTTGGCAAGTCGAAGGCTCGGTTTCAGATGGAAGCCAAAACCGGCGTGGTGTTTGACGATGTAGCGGGTATCGAAGAGGCCAAGGAAGAGCTGCAGGAGGTGGTCACCTTCTTGAAAAGCCCGGAAAAATTTACCGCCATTGGGGCGCGCATTCCCAAGGGGGTGCTGCTAATTGGCCAGCCCGGTACTGGTAAAACCCTGCTGGCTAAGGCGATCGCCGGTGAAGCCAGCGTTCCCTTCTTCAGTATTTCGGGCTCAGAGTTTGTCGAAATGTTTGTGGGGGTAGGAGCCTCGCGGGTGCGCGACCTGTTCCGCAAGGCTAAGGAAAATGCCCCCTGTATTGTCTTTATCGACGAGATCGACGCCGTCGGTCGCCAGCGGGGCGCAGGCATTGGCGGCGGCAACGACGAGCGCGAGCAAACCCTCAACCAGTTGCTCACCGAGATGGATGGCTTTGAGGGCAACAGCGGCATCATTGTGATTGCGGCGACCAACCGGGTCGATGTGCTCGATTTGGCCCTGCTGCGTCCGGGGCGGTTTGACCGCCAGGTGGTGGTCGATCTGCCCACCTACAAGGGGCGGCTGTCCATTTTAGAAGTGCATGCTCGCAACAAAAAAATCGAGCCCGAGGTTTCCCTAGCCGCCGTGGCCCGCCGCACCCCAGGATTTTCGGGGGCAGAGTTGGCCAACCTGCTGAATGAGGCCGCCATTCTCACCGCTCGCCGCCGCAAAGAGGCCATGGGTATGGTCGAGATTGAAGATGCGATCGATCGCATTACCATTGGCCTCAGCCTCACCCCGCTGCTCGACAGCAGCCGCAAGCGCATGACCGCCTACCACGAGGTCGGCCACGCCCTGCTCACCACCCTGCTGACCCACTCCGATGAGCTGAACAAGGTGACGATTATTCCGCGATCGGGCGGGGTTGAAGGGTTTACCCAGTCATTGCCCAACGAAGACATCATCGACAGCGGTCTCTACACCCGCAACTGGCTGATCGATCGCATTACCGTGGCTCTAGGGGGGTTAGCCGCTGAAGCCGAAGTCTTTGGCGACGACGAAACCACCACCGGAGCCAGCGGCGATATTCAGCAGGTGAGCAACCTGGCTCGCCAGATGGTGACGCTCTACGGTATGTCTGAGCTGGGCCCGGTAGCCCTAGAGAGCATGGATAACCAGGTGTTCTTAGGCCGCAACCTGATGCCCCGCAATGAGGTGTCAGAGGAAATGGCCAGCAAGATCGACGCCCAGGTGCGCGGCATTGCCCTGAAGGGCCTCGATCGCGCCCGCACGCTGCTGCGGGAAAATCGCGTGTTGATGGACCACCTAGTAGACGTGCTGCTAGAGCGCGAAACCGTCGATGGCGAGGAATTTCGTCAAATTGTCAGCCAGTACACCCAGATTCCTGAAAAGTTTTTGGTTAAAGCTGGGTAGGTGACTGTTTCGACGGTAAAGCTCTGCTGCTCGTTTGGAGTAGGTCAAGGGTTCGGGACTCCAGGGAGTCAAGCCATTGGAAAGGTAAGCTTGCTAGTGCCACTAAATCCTCCTTGCTAGGCGATGCGGCTTTGCAGCTGTATTTCGCTTCGGCCCCGTTGCTTGCGGCTCTGTGTACTTTGGGCAATCCCCCGCTTAGAAAATTTATGCCTCGCTTCTATGTCTAAGGAGCGATTCACAATGATGGGGAAAATCGGTAAAAAGGTGAAGCTCTGGCCTGAATGTGCTGCTGTAAAACGCTTGCCTCTATTAAGGCCAATTTCCCTTCCGATTAGGAGACCGATAATGAACTCTTTTGCTTTGGCTATGTCTTGGGTCCGTAGAGCTGCAATCGCCTTTGTCTGCGGGCTGGTGCTGTTTACGGCTACCCCCGCTGCTCTGGCCAACAGCAGCACCCCTAGCCGTCCTGACGAGGGCACCGCGCCGCTCAACGGTATTTACAACGAAGCTGAAAAGTCCGTACAGCCCGAGAATGCCCTAGATGGCGACAAGATGGCCGATCGCGCTAACAAGGGCCTGAATGAAGTCCAGAAGAATGCCGATGCCAACCAGATGAAGCGGCCTGACAACTCTGGCCAGGCTACGGCCCCGATGGAGAACATTAAGGACGCCTTGAGCAATATCCTCAACTAGATTGCCGATCTTTAATCAATCCGACCGCCGCCGCTGGTTGGGGGGTAGCACGGTAAACTGAGTGAGTTTTCTCTCAGACCTTGGCTCCTCTCTCCAGCGGTATTTCTATGGCACTTGCGATCGCAGACCTGATTGCCAAACTCGAAGCCTGGGCCAACCCCGCCTGGCAAGAAAGTTGGGATAACTGCGGCTGGCAGGTGCAGCCGGGCGTACTAGAGGCCCCGGCCCACGTGCTGGTGTGCCTGACCCCTACCTTAGCGGTGATGGCCGAAGCCCTTAAGCTGCACCAGCAGGGCGTGGCGGTCAACCTGATCTTGGCCCACCACCCGCTGATTTTTAGCCCCCTAAAAACCGTCGTCCAGGGCGACCCGGTGGGGGAAATGGTGCAGCAGGCGATCGCCTACGGCATTGGCATCTACACCGCCCATACTAATTTTGACCAGGTGCAGGATGGTACTGCCGACCTGCTGGCCCAGCTGCTGCATCTGAAAGACCCCGCCCCGGTGGTGCCCACCCAGTTCGGCCTGGGCTACGGTCGGGTGGGGAACCTGCTGCCTGCAATGAGTCTAGCCGAGCTGCTTGATCTCATCCAAACCAAACTCTCGCCGCCGCGCCTGATCTATTCCCCCACCGCCGACCTCAACCAAAGCATTGGTCGCTTGGCTGTTTTAGGAGGGTCTGGAGCCAGCTTTATGGCAGCGGTGGCCCAGACGGGGGCCCAGGCCTACCTGACCTCAGACTGTAAATTTCACCAGTTTCAGGAAGGGCGCGATCGCGGACTGGTGCTGATCGACGCCGGCCACTACGCCACCGAACGCCCCGCCTGCGCTCGCCTGGTGGAGATTGTGCAGGGCTGGGGCGTGGCCTCGGCACAGCTCAGCGATCAGGACGAAGATTTTCGCCAATTTTGGGGCTCAGACTATAGTTAAAGGGAACCGGGTACATCCCAGTTTTGTAAATGTGCTGCGTTATTGATTTGAGAAAAGAATTGCGCCTGTCATTCCCGCGAAGGCGGGAATCCACCTGGTAGCAACGGCTCTCGATTAGATGCCCGTTTGCACGG
>JBARVK010000613.1:0-2864 GCA_049646225.1 Nodosilinea sp. | reverse complement strand
GTGTAATTACTGCAAACTTCTGGTGAAGTGCGGTATCCTTCTGGATAATTCTCCACGGTCAGGAGCAGCCATGCCAAAGAAAGTTGAACTCTGCGATTGCGTCTTCCAGGCGAATCTGCAGATCAGTCTTCTTTCGTAGAAAAGATTATCTAACTCGAACTAAGGTCTTCCAGCTACGGCCTAAATTCTAGGCTGGGTCGGAATAATTGTTCGTTGTGCATAGCCCTTCCACCTGGAAGGGTGATACTTTGCTAGGTAGTTTTGGTTTCAAAATCGGTTTGATTGGATTTTGTATCAACCAAAGGGTAGATGTGCGAAAACTGTCTTTAAGTCAGAACTTGTAGTGCCCAGTTCGATTCAACCGGAGGCTAAGAAAATCGTTTGGTGCCGAATTTCTGCATGTAAGTAAAGGCTGATGAAGCTGATGTATCCTGATTCGGGTGTATCTCCACAACTATCAATTTTGACTCAGTTTTTTCCCCCTGATTATGCGCCCACGGGGCAGCTGATGGCTGAATTAGCCCAGGGCTTGAGTCGCCAAGGCATGAAGGTGCAGGTATTTGCTGGACAGCCCGGCTATGCCTATGACCACCCCCTAGCCCCTCGGCGAGAAATAATCAACGGAGTGATGGTGCGACGCACGCGCACCTCTCGCCTATGGCCGCAGCGGATTCGGGGGCGGGCCGTGGGCGGGCTCCTCTACTGCCTGCGATCGCTCGTTAAGCTGCTTCACCCGGCCCGGCGGGGCGACCTGGTACTGGTGACGACCGAGCCTCCCTACCTGCCGGTGCTGGCCTATCTGCTGCACTGTTTGTTTAAGCAGCCCTACCTATGTGTGGTCTATGACCTCTACCCAGAGGTGGCCGTGGCCCTGCGCGTCGTACCCCAAACCCACCGACTAGCGCAGCTGTGGCACCGGCTCAACTGCCTCACCTGGCGCCAGGCTGAAGCCATCGTGGTGCTCAGCCCCACGATGAAGCAGCGCATTGTCGATCACTGCCCTGAAATCGGCGACAAAATATCGGTTATTCACAACTGGGCCGACCCCAGGCTGATTCACCCTCGCCCCAAGGCCAACAATTGGTTCGCTCGCCAGCACGGGCTGACCGACGTGTTTACCGTGCTCTACTCTGGCAACATGGGCCGTTGCCACGACCTGGATACGATCATGGCAGCGGCTCAAGCGCTGCGCCACGTACCCGTCAAGTTTGTCTTTGTAGGTGGCGGCGCGAAACGCCAGCCCTGTGCAGACCTGGCTGAAGCGGCGGGGTTGACTAACTGCCTATTTCTGCCCTACCAATCTAAAGACGACCTGCCCTACTCGCTAACCGCCTGCGATCTCAGCCTGGTCAGTTTGGTGCCTGGGGTAGAGGGGTTGGTGGCGCCTAGCAAGCTCTACAGCAGTCTGGCGGCGGGTCGGCCGGTAGCGGCGATCTGTGAGGCTCATTCTTACCTGCGATCGCTGCTGTCGGAGGGCGGCTTTGGCTGCGCCTTTAGCAACGGTGACAGTCGCGGGTTGGCTGACTTTATTCATACCCTGATGGCCAACCCGGCCTTGGTTCAACACATGGGGAATCGGGGTCGCAGCTATATGCAGCAAAATTTTACCCCTGAGCGGGGTGCCCTTCGCTACTTTGAAGTCGTTGAAACCTGTCTCCGTCGGCCAGCACCAGCCCCTGCGCCGTCACCTAAGACCGCCGCCTCTCGGTTCTAGCCCGGCTAGTTCTTAGCTATTTCAAAATCCAACTATTCTGGCTCTAGGTCTTGCTTAATTTAATAATTCCGGTACTCTTTCTGACATGGAGCGGGCTTTGACGGTCTCAGGATCTCAGTCTCTCCCCCGTAGTCTTGGCGGCATTGCCCCAAGACCGTAGCCAGGACAGGTGTGTCCGGAGGATCTTTACGTCTTACACCTATCCTCGGTCTTGTTCCTACAGCGCCCCCTCGCCTAAAGCCTTGCTATGCCTCACCCACGCCGCAACCGCAGTCGATCTAAACGGCGGGCTATCTACTGCCCCCACCACAGTACTTATCTCGACAGCGTCAGCCAAAAGTATCCGCTTTACACCGCTCAAGCCGAGCATTTGCAGCAGCGGGGGTTGAGTCGACTGCGATCGCTGACTGTGATTGCGGGTTTTGGTACGGTACCGCTGACGGGGGAATGGCTGGAGGCGTTTTGGTGCGACCATTGCCAAGAAACGCGCTGGTACCATGTCCATAAAACTGAGGCTAATCAGTACCGGGTGGCGGTCGCGCCTGAGGAGCTGTGGATGCAGGCGAGTGGGGTGATTTTGCCGACGGGTAACCCTACGGTAGGTGAGTTTACTCGCCGCCAGGCGCGACAGACCCGGTACGAGGGCATCAAAGATTTTGGTCGTATGGGTTAGGCTAGCTACTGTAGAGACACCTATTGGCCGTAAGCCTCCCAGTAAAACTTACTTAGGCACAGTTATGCTCGGCGTTAGGCTAAGCCGTTTGACCCGCCGAGCAAACTGTTTATCATCAAAGCTGACTAACGTTGTACAGTGGCCACTAGCTGAAAGATGCAGCGCATCGGCAAAATCCAATCCCTGAAGGTGCCACCCTAGGGCTTCATCTATTCGCTCCCAGTGCTCGATGGTGACATGCGCTAAGCCCAATAAATGGTTAACCACGCGAGCAAAGTCCTGACGGCTAAAGCCGTAAAACGCACGCAGCACCCACTCTAGCTCAAGGACAACCGTGAGCGGCACAAAAACGCTAGATGACTCTGCCAGCACTTGGCGGGCTAAGGGGCGTTGTCTAGCTGCTTCAGGATCATTTGGGTCTTCCACATAAAACCGGGCGAGAATATTGGTATCAACCGCGATCATGGGTAGATTTTT
>JBARVK010000612.1:0-6863 GCA_049646225.1 Nodosilinea sp. | reverse complement strand
ACACCGATGCATCGCCCCGGCCAGTTTTTCACAAAGCCGCCTAGGGCCTCATAGCTAGCAGGGTTGTGGGCGTAGTCAACCAAAGCGTGAAACCGATCCAGATTAAACAAGTTCATGCGCCCCGGGGTTTGGTCGGTAGACGCCTCAAAGGTGTGCAGCGCCTGGCGAATGCAGTCAATATCTACCCCCTGGGCAAAGGCTGCCAAACTGGCCGCTAGGGCATTGGCAATTTGGAAGGGAGCTTTGCCCCCCATGGTGAGGGGCACCTTTTCGGCCTGCTCAATGCGCAGCAGCCAGTCGCCTTTGAGAATGGACAGATAACCCTGCTCGTAGACGGCGGCCAGCCCCCCCTGCTGAGAGTGCTTGCGAACAAGCTCATTGTGGGGGTCCATCGAGAAGTAAGCTACCTGGCTTTTGACTCGCTGAGCCATTGCCGCCACCAGGGGATCGTCGGCGTTGAGCACCGCGTAGCCGCTGGGGCGAACGGTTTCAGCTACGACGCTCTTGAGGTGGGCCATATCTTCAAGGGTTTCGATATCGCCCAGCCCCATGTGGTCAGCGGCTACGTTAAGCACCACGCCAATGTCGCAGTCTTTGAAAGCCAGGCCCGATCGCAGAATGCCGCCCCGAGCCGTTTCCAGCACGGCTACTTCAACCGTCGGGTCTTGCAAAATCACCTGGGCGCTTTGAGGACCGGTGGTATCGCCCGGCTCAACCATATTGTCGTCAATATAGATGCCGTCGGTGGTGGTAAACCCGACTACTTGCCCCGTTTGCTTAAAAATATGGGCGGTCAGGCGAGTAGTCGTGGTTTTACCGTTAGTGCCAGTCAGCGCTACCACTGGCACGCGGGCGGGGGTACCCGGGGGGAACAGCATAGCCAAAATCGGCTCGGCCACGTTGCGGGCAATGCCAACGCTGGGGCACACGTGCATCCGCAGCCCGGGGGCGGCATTGACTTCGACGATAACGCCGTCAACCTCGCGCAGGGGCTTTGAAATGTCGGTGGTGACTACATCAATGCCAGCGATGTCGAGGCCAATGGTTTTAGCAATACGCTGGGCCACCCAAATATTGTCGGGGTGAATGTCGTCGGTGCGATCGATGGCAATGCCGCCCGTGCTCAGGTTGGCAGTAGCCCGCAGATAGCACATTTCGCCCTCTGGGAGCACGGTGTCGAGGGCATAACCTTTGCTGTCGAGTAGTTGCCAGGTGGTGCGATCGACTTCAATGCGGGTCAGCAAATTGTCGTGGCCCACCCCTCGGCGGGGGTCTTGGTTGGTGATCTCGATTAGCTGTTCAATCGTCGATTTGCCGTCGCCAACGACGTGGGCGGGCACCCGTTCGGCCACCGCAATTACCCGTCCGTTGATGACCAGTACTCGGTGGTCACGGCCTCGATAAAAGCGTTCGACAATGACGCCTTTAGACACTTCTTTGGCGGCTTCATAGGCCTCTTCAGCAGCCTGGTAATTGTTGATGTCAATCGTAATACCGCGCCCATGGTTGCCGTCGAGGGGCTTGATCACAATCGGGTAGCCGCCGACATCTTCAATCGCGTTTTCGAGTTCGTCAAGATAATTAATCACGGTGCCCCGTGGCACCGGCACCCCGGCACTGCGCAAAATTTGCTTGGTGCCCTCTTTGTCAGAGGCGAGTTCGACAGCCAGAATGCTGGTTTTACTGCTCAGGGTAGCCTGCACCCGCTGCTGGTAGCGACCGTAGCCGAGCTGAATCATAGCCCGGGTAGAGAGCTGCATCCAGGGAATATCGTGGGTTTCGGCGGCTTGAACAATGGCCTCGGTACTGGGGCCGAGGGCGGCATCGAGGCGAAACTCGTTGAGATCAGCCAGATCTTGGTCGAGCTCAGCCTGGGGATAATGGCCAGACTCAACCAGGCTGTTACACAACCGCACTGCAGCCCGCGCCGCGTAGCGTCCAGCCTGCTCGTTTTGGTACTCAAACACCACCTGGTAAACCCCTGGTTCAACCGCCGAGCGAGTGCGACCAAACCCCACGGGCATACCGGCCATGGTCTGTAGCTCTAGGGCAACATGCTCAATAATGTGCCCCATGTAGGTGCCCTGGCGCACTCGACTCAGAAACCCACCCCGATGCCCCGGTGAACAAAAGTGCTCAATCAGGCTGGGGAGCGTTTCGGCTAGCGCTTCATAAAACCCAGGGATCTGGTCAGAGGGGCGATCGGCCAGGTCTTCTAAGTCCAGCCGCATCAGGATTAGATTGGGATAGCGGATGCTCCAGTAGTTTGGCCCTCGGAGAGTCTGGGTTTTGAGAATTCGCATGGGCTATCGTAACTCACCAGTCGTAGAACAGGATTGGGCTAAGAGCAGCACCGATCGAGGGTGTTACTCGGGCAGGTGTAGTGCAGTATAACCCCAGCTTAGAGTAGAAGACAGTATCCCCACGGCACGATCTTGCCCTAGCAAACGGGAAAATGTTATCCCCCCGATAGTGGCCTAGGGGGAAAGCCGACGCTGAGAGCTGATGCAGGTGGCTATGTTACTGGGTCAGGGCTCGGATAAACCCCTGGAGCTCGCTCAAAAAGCTGCCCCGTTTGCCTCTGCTCTGGGTGTCGTTAGTAGCCCCTGGTTCTGGGGCGGTTTCACCCAGCAACATGCGATCGATCGCTTCTCCCGAGGGCTTCTGAGGGGTTTCTGCTAGCAGCCTGTAGCCAGCCTCTGTTTCTTGCCACACCTGCCAGGGGTGCGGATAGCAGCGCAACAGCACGGCACCTTCTAAAGGTCGCAGGTAGTAAACGGGCTCCAGCGTACTGAGAAAGCGATCGCGCAGCTGCCGCCCAGCGTAGCCAATGCCAATGGTGGCTACGTCTTCGAGCTTCGGGTTGAGCATGATCACAAACTTGTCGCCCGCCTCGGCGCACATATCTTCGACCTGATTGACCTCAATGGAGGACGGCTCCACAAACAGATAGGCCTGGTCCTCCGGCGCCATCTCGCTGTGCAGTTCGCCGATGGCGCGCACCACAAAGTCGGGGTTGCCCCAGTCGCGGCGGGCCAAGGCCGCTGCCCCCGCATCGGGAAAGTAGACCTTGAATACAAGGCCCAGGTCTTGCAGGGCGGGGTAAAACTGCTGGGCCACGGGCAGGCCCTTCAGCTCGGAGTAAGCTAGCTCCACCACCATGCGGGGGACACCAGCCTGAATCGCGGCCTGAGCGGCCCCCCGGGCCTGGGCGATCGCGTCATTGAGGCTGGCCGGTACAGAGGTTCCAGCAGACGTCATCGCATCGTCATTGTTGTCTTGCGCGGCTTGAGTTGTGTCGGCCATCAGAGCTCAATTAAAACACTACAGTCAAAACAATCAGAAAAGCTAAACCACTACGCTGGCATCAGGGTAAGGGGGGCCAGGGCGCGGTGCAACACCTGGCGCAGCACCATCGCCACCCAGTCGATGTCGGCCGCGGTAGTGTGTCGCCCCAGGGTAATCCGAATGCCGCAGCGGGCTTCGCGATCGCTGTAGCCCATGGCCAGCAGCACCGGACTGGGGTTGAGTTGACCGCTGCTACAGGCCGACCCGGCGCTGATGCCAATGCCGGCCAAATTCATTTCGCGCACTAGGGTACGACCGCTGACGCGATCGCCGTCGGCTGCAATGCAAAAGCTGACGTGGTGGGGCAGACGCTGGTGGCGATCGCCTGTGGGGGTGAGTTCTGCCACGGTGGCCAACTGGTCAAAGAGGCGATCGCGCAGGCCCCTGAGCCGCAGAGTCTCGGTGGTCATTTCCTCAGTTGCCAGGGCCGCCGCCACCCCAAACCCGGCCAGGGTAGGCACCGCCTGAGTGCCCGATCGCAGGCCCAATTCCTGACCACCGCCACCCAGCAGGGGCACCAGTTCTACCCCAGGCCGCACGTACAGCGCTCCGGCCCCCTGGGGGCCGTAGATTTTGTGGCTGGAGATCGACAGTAAATCAATCGGCAGGGTCTGCACGTCCAGCGGTAGCCGCCCAGCCACCTGCACCGCATCGGTATGAAACAGTGCCCCATGGTCGCGAGCTATTTGCCCCAGCGCCTCGATCGGCTGCAGGGTGCCCACTTCGCTCTGGCCGTAGATAATCGACACCAGTGCGGTGTTATCTCGCAGGGCCTGACGCAAATCGCTAGGGCTGACCTGCCCCTGGGCATTCACCGGCAGTCGGGTTACCTGCCAGCCCTCCGCTTCGAGTTGCTGAGCCGGTTTTTCGACCGCTGAATGCTCTACTGACGAAATAATCAAATGTTGGGGCTGCCGGTAGCGTCGGGCAACCCCCATCAGAGCCAGATTGTCGGCTTCGGTGCCCCCAGCTGTAAACACTACGGCCTCGGTGGCGGCGTTGAGCAGCGCGGCCACCTGGGCTCGGGCCAGCTCTAGCACCGTGGCCGAGCGGTTGCCCCACTGGTGCAGGCTGGAGGGATTGCCCCACTGCTCAGCCATACCGGCGGTCATCGCCGCGATCGCCTCTGGGCGGGGGGGCGTGGTAGCGCTGTAGTCTAAATAGATTTGCATAGGGTGCTCAACCGCAGAACAGCGCGCCCCAAAGGCACAGAGTTCATCCTAGCAGGGAGCGCCGCTGCTATACAGGTACAACGCTGGCAGCGGGTCCTGGACTCCGGCGATCGCCACTATGGCATCGGGGTCAGCCCCAGCCGCCGGTTCACCCTGGGCCAGGGGCACCGCGGCGGCCACCTCAGCGACGCGATCGGGCCCCGTTTGATGCAGCGCTGTCAGCCAGGCCCAGCCACAATCTACCAGCCGATCCACTGCTACCCCGGCATAGGCCGGTTCGAAGGGACGCAGGCGGTTTGCCCCCTCGCCTAAAAGAATAGAGGCTCCCTGCCAGTTGTGGTTGCCCAGGTGATAGAGCCCCACAGCAATTTGCAAAATGCCTTGGTAAAACGGTTTTTCTAGGGTATTGGCTTCCATCCAGAGGGCTTCGAGCACATCGTGGCAGCGATAGTATTCGCCCTGATTGAACAGATCAACGCCTTCTCTAAGACGAGGATCAACACTTCCGATAGAGGTATCAAGGGCCATAGCGGAGGGTAGAACTGGCCTAGAGGGATAGTTCCATCCTAAGGCAGAGGTGTTATCCTCCACTGTGAGTGTGAGGTGTGAGGAAAATTAATATGGTTAGTTCTCCAGTGAGGCCTACGGCCGCAGCATCCCTGGGCCAGCCGCAGAGCAGCGGCGCTATAGCCGCAGAATCGCTGGCTAAAGGCTTGACAAAGGTGCCGCTCCCTCCAGGCCCCTTGTTTGGCACTGACGGCATTCGCGGTAAGGTGGGTGACCTGCTAAACGCCCCCCTAGCGATGGACATCGGCTACTGGGCCGGACAGGTTCTGCAAGCCCAGGGGCTGACCAACGGGCCCGTTATTTTGGGCCAGGACTCACGCACCTCTGGCCACATGCTGGCCACAGCCCTCTCGGCGGGCCTCACCGCTGCCGGGCTAGATGTTTGGCATCTTGGCCTGTGCCCTACCCCCGCTGTAGCCTACCTGGCTGAGTCGTGCCAGGCCCTAGGGGGAATCATGATTTCGGCCAGCCACAACCCCCCCGCCGACAACGGCATCAAATTTTTTGGCGGTGACGGCACCAAGCTAGCCAGTACGGTGCAGATCGCTATTGAAGCGGCGCTGCGGGGTCAGAGCACGGACATGGCAGTCAACACCTGGGGGCAGTGCTACTACCGACCAGAACTGGTCAATCGCTACGCCAGCTTTCTGCATGAGCCCCTACAGCCAGGTCTAAACCTGGCCGGTATGAAGGTGGTACTAGATATGGCCTGGGGCTCGGCCACCCGCCTGGCCGAGCAGGTCTTTTTAGAGGCCGGGGCCGAGGTAATTGCCCTCCACGGGGCTCCCGATGGCGATCGCATTAATGTGGACTGTGGCTCAACCCATTTGGAACCCCTCAAAGCCGCCATTGCTCTACATCAGGCCGACCTAGGCTTCGCCTTCGACGGTGATGCCGATCGCGTCATGGCGGTCGATGCCCAGGGCCGTGTCGTCGATGGCGATTATATTCTTTATCTCTGGGGCAAGCGCCTGCAAGAGCAGGGACGGCTGCCCAACCACACCCTGATTTCTACGGTGATGGCCAACCTAGGCTTTGAGCGCGCCTGGGAAAACCTGGGCGGCACCCTGGTGCGCACCCAGGTGGGCGACCAGCACGTGTACAGCGAAATGATCACGCGCGGGGCCAAGCTGGGCGGCGAGCAGTCGGGCCACATTCTCTGCCACCACTACAGCCTGACCGGCGATGGCATTCTTACGGCCCTGCATTTGGCGGCCCTGGTGCAGAGCCTCGGCGGGTCATTAGCAGCCCTGGTAGATGACAGCTTTCAAACCTATCCGCAGAAGCTGCAAAATGTGGCTGTTGTCGATCGCGATCGCCGTCTCAACTGGCAAGACTGCGCTCCCGTGTACCAAGCGGTTGAAGCCGCCGAGCAGGCTATGGGCAGCGAGGGCCGGGTGCTGGTGCGACCCTCCGGTACCGAGCCGGTGATTCGGGTCATGGTAGAGGCAATCGACGGGCAGCTAGTCGATCGCTGGACCCAGCACATTGTGCAGGCGGTCACTCAGCACCTGGCGGTTTAGACTACGCCCCGTGCGAAGGCGCGGAAGAGCTAGGGAGTCAAGCGAGTCCAACAGCAGGCGTGTTCCCGTCAGGGCCAAAGGGCATTTGCAGCGTTCCTAGTTCCCCGCCGCCCGGTGGAAGAAGCTCTGCATATCCTCAAACCACTGCCGCCGTGACTCATCCCAGGTATAGAACATATGCCCCCCCTGAAAATGACGCAGGGTGAGGTTAGAGCGCAACTCATCGTTGAGGTTCATGTGGTCAGCCAGATGG
>JBARVK010000611.1:0-6648 GCA_049646225.1 Nodosilinea sp. | reverse complement strand
CGCCAGGGCCACGAAGACGCCGATGCCGAGTACTGGCTCGAACTCATCCAAAGCTTTGGCGGCGATTCGCCCGTTCTCGTCGTGCTCAACAAAATCAAAGAGCACCCCTTCGACGTCAACCGAGGGGCGTTGCAGCAAAAATTCCCTAACATTCGCGAGTTCATTGCCACCGACTGCGAAACTGGCCAGGGCGTCGACTACCTCCGCGCCGCCATTGAGCGCGAAACCGATGCCCTAGAGCACCTGCGCGATCCCTTCCCCGCCAGTTGGGTGGCGATCAAAAACAAGCTGTCCGAAATGGCCGACAACTACATTTCCTTTGAGCAGTACCGCGCCATTTGCCAAACCGATGGCGAAACCGACTATATCGCACAAGACTCCCTCGCCGTGCACCTCCACAGCCTCGGCATTGCCCTCAACTACAAAGACGACCCCCGCCTGCGCGATACCCACGTGCTCAACCCCCACTGGGTCACCAACGGCATTTACACCCTGCTCAACGCCGACGAGCTAGCTCACACCAAAGGCGAACTAGAAGCCGCCTGCCTTGTCCGCAATTTAGACGCCCACAACTACCCCGCCGAGCGCCACGGCTTCTTGCTAGAGCTAATGCGCAAATTCGAGCTGTGCTTTCGCTTTCAAGACGACGAACACCGCTACCTGATTCCTGACCTGCTCGACAAGCAGCAGCCCGCCGCCGCCGCCGAGTTTGACCCGGCAAACTGCCTCAACTTTCGCTACGAGTACCCAATTTTGCCCGAGGGGTTGCTGCCCCGCTTCATTGTGCGTACCCACGTGCTGAGCGAGCATCAGCTGCGCTGGCGCACCGGGGTGATTTTGCACTTTGAGGGCAACCGCGCCCTAGTCAAAGCCGACCCCCAAGACCGCTGCGTCTCCATCAGCGTAGATGGGCCAGGGGCTAGTCGGCGCAGGCTGCTGGCGGTGATCCGCTCCGACTTTGAGCGCATCCACCGCAGCTTTAAGTTCACCCCCAAAGAGCTGGTGCCCGTGCCGGGGCATCCTGACGTGACTGTGGACTACAAAGAGCTGCTGGTGCGTGAAGAACACCGCCAAACCAGCTTTGACGTGTTCACCGGGACGGGGCTGATCAGCCTAAACGTGCGCGACTTGCTCAATGGGGTAGATTTGGAGGGCACTCGCCCACCCACCACCGCAATGGATCGCCACAGCCAGGCCCTGCGCCTATTCTTCAGCTATTCGCACAAAGATGACCTGCTGCGCGAACAGCTGGAGACCCACCTGAAGTTGCTCCAACGGCAGGGGCTGATTCAGCCCTGGCACGATCGCAGAATTCTCCCCGGCGACGACTGGGCGGGCGACATCGACGACAACCTCAACCGGGCCGACATCATTTTGCTGCTGGTGAGTTCAGACTTCATTGCCTCCGACTACTGCTACGACATCGAGATGACCCGCGCCATGGAACGCCACGAGGCAGGCGAGGCTAGAGTCATCCCAATCATTCTGCGCCCGGTAGATTGGCGGGGGACGCCCTTTAACAAGCTCAGCTGGCTACCGCAAAACGGGGAACCAGTGGTGCAGTGGGAGAACCGAGATGCCGCCTGGCTGAATGTGGAAACGGGCATTAAGCGAGTGGTCGAGTCGCTTAGGGGCGATCGCAGGCTGTAAGTGGTGGCATAGAAAGAAACCGGGTTTCTTCTGTGCCGTGCCGTGAACCCTGGGCAATTGCCCCAGAAACCCGGTTTCTGAATACAAGGACTTCTGTGATAGGTGGGCGGTGCCGCCTGGCAAAGGTTTTGAGTTAGTTAGGGCGCGCTCTACGGACCATTGGGTTTAGCGCTACCAAGCGGCGGGTTGAAAGGTGATGTCGTTGGCGATCGCGACCGTATCACCCATTTGCTTAATCACAAACAATCCCTGCTGATAGGCGTAGCGGTCTACCCCTTCATCAATTTCTATACCCGCTACGGCTCCATGAATCTGATACCCATCGTAATGGGGAAACGCCTGTCGAAATCGCCCGAGACGCGACAAAAAATCATCCACATCCTGCTTTGATAGGCGCGACTTTACTTCTACTGCAACTGCAACATCGCCATCCACCGCAAAAATGTCAATCTCCATTTCGGCCCCAGGCCGCTTCGACTGCATGCGACGGGAGAGTTCCTGCACCTCAATGCCCCGCTCTTGAAACAGGCGGATGACTGCCGGTGCGACCAGGTTTTCGACAAACTGTCCCCAGCGAGTGGTTAGCCCTGCGACCTCCCGGCTGGTGTTGGCGGCGATTCGCTCTAACTTCTGTAGACGGCGATCGGCTTCGGCAGCGCGGCGATCGTCCTCAGCCCGAGAGGCTTGAAAGAGGGCGTAAATATCGGCGATGGTGACGGGGTCGGCCATGGGGCGAGTCCTGCTGCTCAAAAGCTTTGTGTCTATTATGGGCGATCGCAGCGAATACCAGTGGTAGGATGCTATCAAGCTAGGGGTGTCCGAGCAATCGGGCTGAGATCATACCCTCGGAACCTGATCTGGTTAATGCCAGCGGAGGAAAGCGTTGATTGAGATTACGAGCCAGGGCGGCTCGACCTCACTGGTAACGTGTTCTACGAGTCGTCTGTTCTGCGGTTGCCTGTTTTCTAAGGGAGCCGCCTCTAGCAACCACCCAACCCTAACGAGGTGAGTTGTTATATGACGCTGAGCGCAACGGCTGTCGCCGTCACCCTGATTACTTTGGCCAGCTTTACGCTGATTGGGCTGCTCCAGGCCAGCCGCCGCACCCTCAGCCTGGAAGACTACATGGTCAGCCGCAACAGTGTGGGCACCCCGATGGCCCTAGCCACCATTGTGGCCTCGGCCATGGGCGCGTGGATTCTCTTTAGTCCGCCGGAGGTGGGGGCTACCAGCGGCATTGCGGGCATTGTCGGCTACTGCATTGGTCAGGCGACCCCGGCGGCGCTGTTTGCCTTTATGGGCACGCGCATGCGGTTTCTCATGCCCAAGGGTCACTCGCTCAATGAGTACGTGCTGCACCGCTTTGGTCAGGCCATGTATCGGCTGACCCTGGGCATTGTGGTGTTTTACATGTTTGTGTACCTGGCGGCGGAGCTGACGGCGATCGCCAAAGCGGTCCAGCTGATGGCCGGGGTGCCCCTCTGGCTTACGGCCCTGCTGGTGATGGTGGCGGTGTTTGCCTACACCCTGGTGGGCGGTCTGGCGGCGACCATTTTTACCGACGCGATTCAGTTTGCGGTGATTGTGCCGTTGCTGCTGCTGAGCTTTGGCATTGCGGTATTTGCGTTGGGGGGCTGGGGGAATGCGATCGCCCCTGTCACCCAATCAGCGCCAGAGCTGCTCACCCTGTCCAACGGCCCCGGCATCAAATTTGGGGCCACGCTGGTGATTGCGGTGATTGCTGCCGAAATGTTTAACCAGACCAACTGGCAGCGCATCTATGCCTGTAAGACCGATCAGGTCGTGCGGCGATCGTTCCTCGGCTCGTTTCTGGTGATTTTGCCGATGCTGCTGATTGCGGGGCTGCTGGGCATTTTGGCGATGAACTTTGGCTTCAACGACGATCGCGCCTTTTTCTCGCTGATTCAGGCGCTGGCGCTGCCGGGCTGGGTGAGTATGGCGGTGCTGGTGCTGGTGCTGGCCTTGGTAATGAGCAGTCTCGACTCGCTGCTGAACGGCATCGCCAGCGTGTTTACCACCGACCTGCTGCGGATTTTTCCGAATCGGCCTGCCAGCGGCATTTTGCAGATTACCCGACTGCTGACGGTCGCCGTGGGCATCCCCGCCATTGCGATCGCCTCGCGGGGCTACAACGTGCTGTACCTGTTTTTGCTGGCCGATCTGGTCTGCGCGGGGGCGCTGTTTCCGGTGCTGTTTGGGCTATATTCCAGACGGCTGACGGGGACGATGGCGTTTTGGAGCGCGGTGGCGGCGATCGCATCCGGTGCTCTGTTCTTCCCCCGACCCGACTTTAGCCCCTGGAATGGTCTGCCCTTTGCGGGCGATCTGCTGGTCAGCTTTGCCGCCCCGATTGTAGTCTCGACGCTGATTTGCCTGGTCTGGATTCAGCTCAAGGCCCAGGGCGGCAAGACGGAAGCGTTTGATTTCGGTATTCTCAGCCGCGACATCCGCGCCTACGGCGAAGGGGAGGTGGCGGCGGTAGAAGGGTTACCCGATAGATAACTCTCGCCAGGGCAGAGTCGGCCCTGGTCTTTAATCGTCCCTCAGGGCAACCCCAGATCAGCCGGGCTGTGCCACAATTAGCGCCGTGGAATGGGGGACTGACATTATGCAGCGGGTGATGCAGCCGGGCGTTTTACTCATGGCGATCGCCGGGTTAGCCGGAAGTGGGGGCATTGCCACGGGGCCAGCCTGGGCCCAGGCCGATACCCCTGGGCCTGTCCTGGAGCAGCCTGCTGCGGTCGAAGTGCCGGGTGACCTGAGCGATCGCCACCGCGACCCGCCTGGGGTTGCCCCTGCCCCTGCCGCGCAAATCAGGCCCGGTCGACGGCCTGAGTACGTCCCCACTATGCCTCTGCCTCCCTCCCAGCGAACCAGGGTGCTACCAGTCAACTCAGGCGGTGCCCCGGCGGAGACGGCTAGCCCCGCCGTAGGCGACCCCGCCGAGCAAATTGCACCGGCGGTAATCGAGCTATCGCCAACTGGGCGGCCCCCCAGCCCGGTGGTGTTTTTAGCGATGCAGCAGGAGCTCAAAAACCTGATGGGTCGCTTTGAGAGCGCCCTGATCATGGCCAATTCCTTAAACGCGCCGACGGCGCTGGCGCTGCCCGATCACCTGCCTGCGCTGAGTACCACCAGGCAGGTGAAGCTCACCGAAGGAGCTTTTCTGCACCCCGTTTTAGAAGACGCTCAGCAGCTCTTGAACGAATGGGACGCGCTGCTGGCAGCGGGCAAGCAGGGTGAGGTGCGCGATCGCTGGCTGGCCACCCGCGCCGCCCTGTGGGACAACTTCGTCAGCGATCGCCCCATCGACCAGGGTGAAATTCGCGCTGTGTGGCTCGATCGCGGCACCATCGTGCAGGCCAAGTCGCCCCAGGGGCTAAGCGACATCTTCAACAAACTGGCCGCCGCTGGCATCAACACCGTCTTCTTTGAAACCGTGAATGCAGGCTACCCCGTTTACCCCAGCCAGGTGGCCCCCGAGCAAAACCCCCTGACTCGCGGCTGGGATCCACTGGCTGCCGCTGTAGAACTGGCCCACCAGCGGGGCATGACCCTGCACGCCTGGGTGTGGGTATTTGCGGCGGGTAACCAGCGCCATAACCGCCTGCTAAACCAACCCGCCAACTACCCTGGGCCGATCATCTCTCGCCATCCCCGCTGGGCTGGGGCCGACAACAGCGGCAATTTGATCCCGCTGGGGCAAGACAAGCCCTTTCTCGACCCCGCCAACCCCGAGGTGCGTAGCTACCTAACCCGGCTGATGACTGAGATCGTCACCGAGTACGAGGTCGATGGGCTGCACCTCGACTACATTCGCTATCCCTTTCAAGACCCTGGGGCCAACCGCACCTACGGCTATGGCGAAGTCGCCCGCTGGCGATTTCAGAGCATCAGCGGCGTCGATCCGCTAACTCTGAACCCTCGCGCCAGCGACCTCGATCGCAATCAGCAGATTCAGCAGCAGGTACTGTGGCAGCGCTGGACTGAGTTTCGAACCCACCAGGTGACCTCCTTTGTCGAAACCTTGTCCAACACGCTGCGGCGACAGCGCCCCGGCCTCATTATGTCGGCAGCGGTGTTTGCCAACCCCGAGCCCGATCGCCTCCAGCGCATTCAGCAAGACTGGGGCACCTGGGCCCAAGCCCACTACCTCGACTGGATTGTGCTGATGAGCTACGCAGGCGATACCAGCCGATTCGAGCGCATTGTCTCTCCCTGGCTGGTGACTGAGTCGTTTGGCTCTACCCTGGTGATTCCCGGCATTCGCCTGCTCAACCTGTCGAATGCGGCCACCCTCGATCAACTGCAGGCCAGCCGCGATCTGCCCACCCCCGGCTATGCCCTATTTGCCACCGCCGATCTGAATGCCGAGCTAAATGCGGTGCTAGCCCAGACCCAGGCCCCGGTGGGCAATAGCCAGCCTGGCCCCATCACCCCCTACGCCATGGCCTTTAGCCGCTACGAAGCGCTCCAGCGCGAGTGGAGCTGGCTGCTCAGCCAAGACCGTCTGTGGATGGAGCGCGACGCCTTAGAACCCTGGGTTGAGGCGGTCAATGGGCTGAGTACCGAATTTGAAACCCTGGCCCAAGAGCCATCGCGCCGCCACCTAGCCAACGTCAAAGCTGGACTCGCCCAGGTCCGCGACCCGCTCAATCAAGGCGTGCTGGTGAATACGACCAACAGCGGCTACCGCCTGCGATCGTGGCAGTACCGATTAACCGCGATCGAGCAATTGCTGAACTATGGCGAAAGAACCCAGAGGTAGAGCCGGGCCGTCGATTGCCGGTTCCGAGCGTTTTGGCGCGCTCAGCTCCCTAGCCCCTGATTGACTGTCAAAAGTTTTGATGTATAGCTATAGCCACGTCGGTCGGGACAGCATACTAATGCCGTCTTTCCCGCGCATGCGGGAATCCACGCTGGAGAAACTGTTCCCAAATGGATTCCCGTTGCTACGGGAATGACGGACAGCTACTA
>JBARVK010000610.1:0-2936 GCA_049646225.1 Nodosilinea sp. | reverse complement strand
CCCGACATCGTCAAAGTGATGGCCCAGCAGGGGCTGCTGGTGGGCGGGCTGATCCTGTTCTTTTTAAACATGTGGACCACCCAGGACAACACCATCTACGCCTTTTCCATTGCCGGGTCGAATATGTTTCGCTCCAGCCGTCGCACCCTATTTGTGCTGGGTGGGGCCACGATCGCGCTGTTTATGGCCTGGGGCGGCATTTACGAGGGACTGGTGCAGTACCTGGTTTTGCTGGGCACGTTCATTCCACCGATTGGCGGCATTGTGATGGCCGACTACTGGTTCTGCCGACGGGGGCAGTTTCCATCCCTGGCAGACCCCCAGCCCGCGTTTAACTGGGCGGGGGTGATTGCCTACGTGGTCGCCTCGGCGATCGCCTACGTTACGGGCCAGGCAGACTGGGGCATTGTGCCGGTCAACGGTATTGTGGCGGCGCTGGTGCTCTATGTGGTGCTGAGTCGGGTGCTGCCGCGATCGGCGGCATAACGCCTTTGACGACTACAGCTGTCTCTTGGGGTAGAGGCTTTGATCGGCATCAGTGGCTATTCTGAGGACCACGCGCTTTGGTTATCCCGCCCTTTGCACCCACCGCCATGTCTATTTTTCAAAACGAATCCAGGCACAACGCATCCGAGCAGGATGAATCTGATTCCGATGGAGAGCCTCCGCCTGTGTGGCTATGGTGGCTGCTCGGCGGGTTAGCGATAGGGCTACTGGTTTTGATCGGGTATGGCTACCTGCAGGGCATATTTAAAGCCGAGCCCGACTATACGATCGTCAACGTGCCCAGCATTGATGATCCCCGCTTTCCCCTCTGCATGGAAGGGCTGGCCGACTCCGCCGATACCAAGGGTCGCCTGGTCGGATTTTGGCCTGTTGTCGACGATATTTTTGCGGCCCGTCTCGAGGCCATTAACAGTGCCGAGCGCCTGATTCAGTACGAAACCTACTTCATGACGCCGGGTCGTCGGGCCGATACCTTTGCTGAGGCCATTACCGATCGCGCCCTGGCCGGTACCAAGGTGCAGCTTCTGCTCGATCACCAGGGCACCAGCGACATGCCGGCAAAGTACTGGCGGCGGCTGAGAAATATTGGCATTGAGATTCAGTTCTTTCGACAGCCCAGCTGGCGCGCTCCCCTGTCCTACAACTCGCGATCGCACCGCAAGCTGCTGATTATTGACGGTTGCAGGGTGCTGATCGGCGGCGCTGGAATTTCTGACTTTTGGGATGGCACCGCCTTTGACCACGACACCGCCCCCTGGGCCGACTTTGAGCTTGCCTACGAAGGCGAAGTGGTCAGTCTGCTGCAGGGCAAGTTTTTACAAAACTGGGTCCAGGCCGGCGGTGAACTCGATCTAAATCAGGGCATCCAGCCTGTTCAGAGAGAGGGGAGTGTGCCCCTGTTTATTACCGATGACACGTCTAGCATGGGAGAATCGTCGATTCGCCTGCTGATGCAGCTGGCCATGCTGTCAGCCCAAAGGCGGTTGTGGATTGGCAGCCCCTACTTTGTGCCCGACGGCAACACCATCCGTTCCCTGATTCAGGCTCACGAGAAAGGAGTCGATGTGCGAGTGCTGACCATGGGCAGCGCCACCGACAAGCGCATTGTGCATTTGGCTAGCCGAGGGCTATACGGCCCCCTGCTGCGGGCCGGCATCAAAATTTGCGAACATCAGCCCAGCATGCTCCACGCCAAGTTTGTGCTGGTCGATGACGACTGGGTCAGCACCGGCAGCGCTAACTTTGACCCCCGCAGCTTCTTTCACAACGACGAGCTCAATATCTCGGGTACCTACCCGGAGCTAGCTGAAAAGATTGAACAGTTCTTTCTCGACACCGTAGCCAACAGCCACTGTCTCACCTACGCCGACTGGCAAAATCGGTCTAGCCTTGAGAAAATTCAGGGACAGGGAGCGCTCCTGTTTAAGAATTTGTTGTAGGCACGTTAGGCTCAAAAGCCTGCTCTTTGCCCGTCATGCTGACCGCTAAGGATTCTACCCATTCCTATGGACTACTCGCTTGCAAAAGATCTGTTTGGCAGCTGGAGCGCGGTTCTACACACGCTAACGGTTGGCACCCTGTCCTACTTTGGCCTAATCGTATGGCTGCGAGTTTCGGGCAAGCGAACGCTATCTAAATGGAATGCTTTTGACTTCGTTGTCACCATCGCCTTTGGCTCTATTCTGGCCAGCGCTTTATTGACCGGCAGCACCTCACTGGTTCAGGCCATGCTGAGCATTGGGCTTCTGGTTGGGCTGCAATATCTGCTCACTTGGCTATCGGTTCGCACCCATCAGGTGCAGTCCCTGGTTAAGGCGGAGCCCACACTACTAGTATTTAACGGATCAATGCTGGAGTCTACGCTGAAAAAAGAGCGAGTTGCAAAAGGAGAAGTGCTGGCGGCCATTCGGCTCAGCGGTCATAGTCGAGTTGAAGATATTGGGGCTGTCGTACTGGAAACCAACGGTAGCTTCAGCGTGATTGCCGACCTAGACCCCAGTCAAGCCTCTGCACTTAAAGACGTCAAAGGCTTTATGGACGCCCCTAAGCGAAACAGAAGCTCGCCATAGCAAAGATAGCCCGTAGGGGCAAATGGTTGTTTGCCCCTACCAATTGGGCCTGTATGGCCAAAATCTACCCTGGGAGCAAAGTCTGGCTGATCCGGCGCTACGGAATAGTGCCAAGACTCGGGGAATTTCAAGTTCTTGTAGGTTGGGTGGAACGAAGTGAAACCCAACAGCCATAGGCTTTGTTGGGTTCCGCTAGCGCTTCACCCAACCTACAGATCTGTGCTTTTGAGCTAGAAATCCGGGGGATCAGGCGGGCCAGAGCGGTAGGCCCTAGCTGAGATCGATCGCAAACACCCAGTCTTTGTACGCCTCGTTGCGCCCTTCGGTAATGGCCGTGAGCTGGTCGCGCAGCCGATCGGT
>JBARVK010000609.1:0-5094 GCA_049646225.1 Nodosilinea sp. | reverse complement strand
CGGCGGATCTGATGCTCAATCTGTTCGTAGGCTCGCCTGCGGCTGGTGATATCTTGAAAGTACACCGCCAGCCCCTCCTGGGTGGGGTAGACGTGAAACTCGTACCAGCGATCGACAGGGGCCATATCAGCTTCAAAGGTGAGGCTGACTCGCTCGACCATGGCCCGACGCAGCTGTCGAGACACCTGAGTACCCAGCACCTCCGGAAACTCGTACCACAGGTTTTGGCCCAGCACCTCGTGGCGCGATCGCCGCAAAAACTGCTCTGCCCGCTGGTTTAGATAGATAAACCGCCAGTTCTGGTCGAGGGCAAAAAAGGCGTCGGTAATGCTCTCTAGAATATTGTTGATCCGCTGGTGGGAGATTTGCAGCGCCTGCTCGGTGGACTGGCGTTCGGCCTCGCTGCGTTTGCGCTCGCTAATGTCCTGCGACACCCCGATGCTAAACAGCGGCTGACCATCGCTATCGCGCACCAGGCATACCGTCAGCGCCACCCAAACCGGACTGCCATTTTTGTGGCAGTAGCGTTTCTCCAGGCTAAACGAGGGTGAATTCCCCACTAGCAGCTGCTGGTAGTGCCCCAGGTCCAGCGCCAGGTCGTCGGGATGGGTAAAATCAGCAAAATTCTTGGCCAGCAGTTCTTCGCGGCTGAATCCCAGCATGCGGCATATGCCGGGATTCACATCCACCAGACCGCCATTCAGGTTGGCCTGGCAAATACCGACGTCGATCTGCTCAAAAATGGCCCGAAACCGAGCTTCTGCAGCCCGCAGAGTGGCCAAGATAGCCTTGCGTTCAGTGATATCTTTGCCCACCGAAAGCAGGCACGTTTGGTCGTTGAGCTGGGTTAGCTCCGATGACACCAGCAGCGTGCGAGTCTGCCCATTGACTAGGTGTGAGTCGATCTCAATATTTTTAATGCAGCCGCGATCGCGAAGGTGGCGGCGCAGGTGCGCAAACTGTCGCCGATTGTGAATCAGGCCCAGATCCGCCGGACGGCGGCCCACGATTTCAGCGCTCGGGCGACCCAGCCAGCGGGCATAGCTAGCGTTTACGAGCAGGTGACGCCCCTCTGGAAACGTGGTCACCGCCATGGGGTCAGGACTGTGGTGAAACAGGCTGGCAAAAGCATTTTGGGTTTGGCGCAGGCACGACTGCATGGTGTGCTGCTCGCAGGCCAGCGACAGGCTAATGGCGACCGTACGCAGCAGCTTGACAATAGCCGAGGGCCAGGCCATTCGGCCCTCAGCACCGGAGCCGTTATTTCCATCGCTGGTGCGACTAAACACTAAAAATCCAAAATACTGACCGTGGCACCGCAGCGGCAGGATCAGCACCGTATCACCGCCCAGGCGGCCCAGCAGCGACTGTTCAGTCGTTGGGAAGTTGCCCACTATTCCGCTCAACAAGCCGCCCCTAGACAGCACCTCGTGCCACCGCTGTAGCTGGCTTGGAGGCAGGTTTTGCAGGCTGCCCTGGTCAAGGGCATTAGCCCCTGGTAGATGCCAGGCGGTGCGCAGACTGGTCAGGGGTTTGCCGTCGCCATCGAGGTGGGTTTCAAACAGCGCCGCCCCCTGGGCCTGACTGACCCGACCCAGCAACTTAAGACAGCGGCTAAACACCCGCAGGCGATTTTGCTCCTCCAAGCCCAGAAGCTGGTAGTGAATATAGGTCAAGATCGCCAGGCTGCGATCGGGGGTTAGAGCCTGGGGACTAGACTCCAGATCTCCAAGAGACGGATCCTCAAGCCCGTAGGCCAAGATGGCATCGCTCCCGATCGGGCTGCGGAGCGCCGGGTCACCGCTCTCGTCGGTGGCTCTCAGATCTGCGGTCTGGCTATCACCCAAAGCCTGGTCAAGGCGCTGATGAGACACCAACCCGCAGATCTGGCCCTGGTCGTCGACCACAAGCAAGTAGCGACGACAGGCGGCCTGCATAGCTTGAAACGCGGCCTCAAGGCTGGCATCCGGGCGCAAAATAGGCACCTGAGGCACAATAGCTAGCCCAATGGTTGTCGTGGTGGTGTCTACTCCAGCGGCCACGCAGTCGAGCACTTCTTGCTCTGTGAATAGCCCCAGAATTGTTCCCTCCATTGCCACCACTACACAGCTTAAGGGCTGCTTTTGCATGGCCTGTACCGCGGCTTGAATCGAGGTCTGAGGGGGGAGCACGACGGGCAGCGCATCGACCAAATCACCGATGCAAACTATCTCCGAGCACTGCTGACGCCAGGCCAAAAAAGGCTCAGAGGCGGAGACGGAAACTGAGGCATCTGTGGATTCACTGGCCACAAAGAGATCTGAATTTGAGCGAGCGGCCATGACCGAAACACCCTGTGTGATAAAGCATAGCGCTGACCCGATCGCGCCACTGGGGCAGAAAATCGAAGCCAGTACTCTGGGAGCTATCTACAGAACAAACATGCCTCTGCGGTCACTGGAAAAACCCATAGGTAGAAACAATGCACTAGTAGCAAAAACAGATAGTAAACCCAAGGTACCCAATCCGCAGCGTTCGTCAACGCCTTGCCCAAAGGTTTTTTTAGTGAGTTTAGACGTACTCCAACATCGGGTCGGTTTGCCTGGGGCTTCAGGGCCAACCTAACCCTTGAGGGTAAAGGTTTCGGCCAGATCGGTCTGCACCTCCTGGCGCAGGCGAGCCAGGGTTTTGGAGGCATCGGTGGCTTGAAGCATGGTGGCTAACGTAGCACTGACGCCCTCTGGCCCCCAGGTACACCCCTGCTCTAGATAGGTTTTAGCCGCCTTACCCACGACATAGGATCCGTAGCCCGCCGCGCTGGCCTGGGCTGTCATGGCTCCGGCTAGCGCCGCCACCCCGGTAGCGCTGTCGACCAGGGTGACCAGAGCGGCGGTGGTTTTGCCCGCCCCCAGCAGCCCGCTGCCCACCTCGCTGAGCAGCAGCGTGCCCGAGCTTTTGAGAATGGCTCGCCACAGCCGCCCGGCTTCGTGGCCGGTAATGGGAAAATCGTAGAGCCGCGCCAGGGTGCGAATCATCACCAGGTCGATGAGGACCCCACCTAGCAGGTCGAGGCCAGCGATGGGGTTGAGGGCGACGGCGGCGGCCTTGTACTTGGCAAACTGCCAAATGGTTTCGTCGGCGCGATCGCCGTGCAGACGGCTGACATGACCTACCATTTCGCCCTCAATGGCGCGGGCGTTGCGCAGGGCATTGAGGGCCACCAGGGCCGCTCCATCCTCGGCCACGATCGCCAGCAGCGCCTGACGTAGGGGGGCGATCTGGGGAGACTGGGGTTCCCATTCCTCACGGGTGCGACCATCGGGCCACTCGGTGCGCACCCTCAGCGGGGCGGGGCTAGCGGCCACGGTCACAACATCATCGATGGCCAGGCTTGGGCTACCCTGGCCCAGATCGTTCCGCAGGGTTTGTAGGGTTTGGTACACCGCCTGGCGATCGACCTCGGGATAGAGATCACTTTTGTTAAACACCAGCAGCAGCGGCTTCTGCCCCTGCTGTAGCTCCACCAGGGCCTCGTATTCGAGCTGGGTGATGTCGCCCGATACCACAAACAAAATTAAATCGGCCTGGGTGGCTATGGTTTGAGCCATATCGGCCCGGACGTCGCCGCCCACTTCGTCTAGACCAGGGGTGTCGATCAGCTCGATTTGCCACGCCGGGTCGTTCTCAACCTCGGGCTGCCAGTACACCGATCGCGGCCAGCGAGTAACGCCGTGCAGAGGCCCGGTGTCTAGGATGTCTTCGCCCACCAGGGCGTTGATCACCGCCGACTTACCCCGGCTGACCAGGCCAAACACGGCCACCCGCAGGCAGCGCGACTCCAGCTTGGCGGTCAGGCTCTGGAGCTGGCTCAAACCAGATTTGATCGCCGCCAGGTTGGCTGGCGCACTGGCCCCAGAACTACCCTGAAGCGCGGTGGAATAGCGGGAGACGGTTTGGCTGAGGGTTTGGCGGGCGCGCTGGAGGAGGGGGGAGGGCATGGGGGGAGGGGTGGGAGAGTGGGCGGGTGGGGTAGACGGGCTTTTGAGGTGAGGGTTCCTCTAGGAAGATTCGCTGGAAAGGGGCTCGTTGGGGAAGGCTTCGATGGTGACGGGTTCGGCGGGGATGGGTTTGGCTGAGCTGAGGTCGAGCGGGACGGTGGTGCTGGCGGGCAGCTGGGCGGGGGCGGGCTTAAAAATGTCGATCCCCTGTTTGGCTAGGGCCTGCAGCAGGCTGAGCTGACGATTTTGCTGCACGGTGGTTTGCAGGCGCTGGGCGATCGCCTCCCAGGACAGGGCCGTAGTGGGGGTACCGGCGAGGGCGGCCTGCTCGAAGTAGTCCACCAGGCTGAGGCCCGCCATCCGGGTGAGGTAGGCGGCGCTGAGGCCCTGCACCAGGCCGCCCGCCAGGTAGGTGGCGAAGTGGCTCTTGAGCACGGCGGTCAGCACCTGGGTGGAGAGTTCGACCAGGCCCAGCTTGACGGTGAGGCTGGCCAGGGTGCCGGCGGCGGTTTTGGCTTCGTCCAGGCTGAGATTAAAGTCGTAGAGCTTGCCCAAGTCCATAATCAGCTGGCCGTTGATGGCCACGGTGGCGAGCAGGTCGAGGGTGGGTACGGGGTTGGCAAAGGCCGCCGCCCCGGCCACCCACTGCAGCTGGTCAATCAGGGGCATGGCCCGATCGCGGCGCAGGCGGTTGAGGTCGGTTTGCACTCGCTGGCGCAGGGCTTGGGTCTGGCGAAGCACGGTGGCGGCGACCAGGGTGGAGCGTTCGGCCACTACGGCGCGCTCTAGGGCCGCTTGGAGGCTAGCGATCGCAGGTTCCAGGGTTTCCATGGTTTCGGTGACGCTCCCATCGGCCTGGTGACGGCGTACCTTGATCGGGCGAGGGCAGGCGGCGACAGCGACAATCGGAACGGTGGTTGGCAGGGCGGCGACCCGCTGCTCAAGCTGGGTCAGGATGGTCTGCTGGTCGGCAGGGTCGTAGAGGTCTTGCTTGTTAAACACCAGCACGGTGCCCTGCCCGGCCATGACGCGATCGCGCAGCAGGGTGAAGGCGCTGTTGGTCAGGTCGCCGTCGGTGATCAGCAGCACGCCGTCGTAGCCCAGCCAGTCGGGCGCC
>JBARVK010000608.1:0-6271 GCA_049646225.1 Nodosilinea sp. | reverse complement strand
GCTAAAGTTTGAAACCTACAAAAATAGCGAGCTGCAAAAAAAGGTCAAACTAGCGCTTAAAACCATCAGCAAGATGGAGCAAAACCCTGATCTAATTCACTCGCGCGAGTTTAACCTCGACTACCTGCGCATGCGTATGGACGAAGACCATTTCCATGCGGCGATTGTGAACCAGCTCAAGGTGAAGGTAAAGCAAAAAATTAGCGTTGCCCTGCGCCCCCGTCAGGCGGAAGAAGGCATGATTGGCATTGCCAGTAAGCCCCGCGTGATCGACGAAATTTTTGATGTGGAGTACGCGCCCCACGACAACCCCACAGCTAAAAAGCGGGTGCTGTTTCGCATTCAAATTCGGCTGGCCAAGCTGCCGACCCAGGCCACGTCTTCGACCATCGGTCAGTTGGTTGACTGCATCGAAAACTTTATGAGCCCCGATGCCGAAGAAACCCACTGGCAGCCCACGATTCAGGGGCGAATTGCTAACATGCACTGGGATCAAAAGGCCAAGCCCACTCCTCTGCTGGTGCTTGAACAGTCCAGTGAAGGGGTAAACGTCACCCTCCGCAGCCGCAACACTCTGCCCGCCAGTACTAGTTCTACTGCGACTAAAGGACGGCAACAGAAGACGTCAGCTTAGTGGACTACCGCGTAGGTGAGCGGCTAGGGAACTGGTGCAGCGTCAACCCCAAGAATTAGGGGTCGTAGGGTGCATAACGCTAAGGCGAGGCTCCGCCAACGCGCAGCAATGCACCGAAATGAAGGCTAAACAGCGGTAGCCATCGCCGCAACGTCTGCGGCGGCTGTCGGCATCGATCGCGCCTCGGCCATATCCGAGAGCACTGCATCGAGCAGCTGCTCGCGCAGGTCGGGGATGACGGCAAGAGCTCGAGTCCAGTCGGGAATTTGGGTGCCGGTGGGGTCTTCTAGGTACTGATTGCCGGCTTCTAAAATGACCTGCTCGAAGGTTTCGATGGTCATTTCTTCTTGGTGGCGATCGTACTCCAGCCCGTTGAAGCGAGCGTCGACAAAATACTGCCGGGCCAGGTTTTGGGCTTCGCGGCGGTACTTGATCCGCAGGGCGCGAATGTGGTCGACGCCAATCACCACCTGCTCGGTTTCGGTCAGGGTTCTAAACACCGATTGCAGAATGTCGCGGCACATCTTTTGCAGGCCTGAATCGGTTGAACTGCCCAGGCTCTGGTGCTTGTGCTCAAAAATCCCCAGGTCGATCTGGGCGATGCGCTTGAGGGCCACGTTGCGGTAGACCTCGGCCAGCAGCCCCACCTCGAGGCCCCAGTTGCCGGGAATGCGGGTCGTGAGAGCCAAGTCGCTGGAGAGGGCAAACTCGCCGGAGAGGGGATAGCGGTAGGCGTCGAGGTAGCGCAGGTAGTCGCTGTAGCCAAATAGTTCCATCAGCGAGGTAATCAGCGGCGTCACAAACAGGCGGGTGACGCGCCCGTGCAGGCTGCGGGGATGGTCGCCGATGCGGGCGTAGTAGGCCTTGCTAAAGGCAATGCCAAACTCCTGCTCCAGCAGAGGGTAGAGCAGCTTGAGGGGGTAGGAGCGATCGTAGGTGACAATGTCGGCGTCGTGGAGGGCGATCGCCGCGGCGTGGAGCGAGGCGACCCCTAGCCCTAGCCACACGGCCCGGCCCTTGCCCTTAAACCGCAGCAGGTCTAGCCCTTTGTCCTTAAGGGTTTGCAGCAGACTCGTGATACCGGGGCCGTTTTCCCAGAGGACAAAGGTGGGCTGGGGCAGCGGTTCAAAGAACTGCACCGCGTGCTGGTACTGCTCGAAGGTATCGGCGTAGAGGCAGACGATGACGTTGTTAATGAAGGAGCAGTGGGTGAGATGGTCGCGAATGGTGGTTAGGGCCGGGCGACCTAGCTCCTCGTAAAGCGAGGGAATGAGGACTGCTGTGGGATGGGTTTGGCTCAGATCAGTCAGGCGCTGCTCTAGGCGTTCAGGTTGATAACTCAGATCGTGGATGGTGGTAATGAGCTCTTGTTTGTAGTCCATAACCCTGGTGTCCCTAACAGATAAAAATCATCATAGGGACAAGTGGCGATCGCAAGATGTCTGAATCAATACCCGATGCGCCTGGGGGCGTACCTTAGAAGATAATCAGGGCGGCCAACCCTCCGGCTAAAACACCATAGCAGCAGGCCAGCAGGGCCTTGAAGTGGCCTCGGTACTTGTAGCGCCACAGCATTGCCGCCAGGGTAGACGCATAGAGCAGTTCTTCAACCGGGAAAAAGGGGGTTTCCTTGACGATATCAATGCCGATAACGAGCATCGTCCAGAAGAGGAAGACGATAAAGCTATTGATGATGGGGGCCCGACTTTCTCGGGTGGGAATCTGAAGTCGGGCAATAAACCCTAGATAGATTAAAACGATGAAGGGAAAAAGGGCGGCGGCGACGCCCCGAGCCCCGACCGAAAAGGAATACTCAAAGGAAAGGACGACGCTAGAAAACAGCTGATACAGCAAAAAGCCCACAGCCAGAAACAGAACGAAAAAGCTGATAACGCCCTTCGAACCCTTGGTCCAATCGTCAGGTGTTTGCCGTTGCCGCGATTGCATAGTAAACCTCAAAACAGCAGATCAAGGGATTGGGTGTAAAAATCCCGACGGACTTGGCGATGGTCTGACATGAATCAGAACCCAAGGCTTGTGTACCGCCGGGATTGAGGTTGGTGACCTACGCTAGAAATGAGGTATACCACCAGACTTGCAGGAAATCAAAATTGCCTGTTTAGCTGTAGCCGTTTTACTCCGAACCTTCCACCTCAGCCGGTTCTTCCATGGCTTCACCTTCCATGGGAGCTTCATCCATTTGCTCGCCCTCGATGGGCTCAGTCACTTCAGGCTCAGTAGCGGTGTCGCAGGCCACGGTTAGAGTAGAGAGACCCACCAACAGGAGGGGCAGCGCCATCAAACGCGTTACTTTCATGAAATTTCCTCTAAAAGTCCTAAGCGTGAGCTTATAGCTCTGTCTATTAATAAGACTCTACCAGAAGATATATTTAACAGGCCAAAAGCCAAAAAACGGGAACCCAGCAGAAAGCACCAAGCATATACACCAAAATGAAGGTTTGGCATATACATTCTCTGCTCAAGTGGACCAATACAATGCCTAGGGGAGGCTGGGGGAGAAAAAAGCTGCTTCTGGTGCCCGAGCCTAGTTCATTTGATAATCGGGATCAACCCAGCATTTGGGCAGCGCTTCTCCTGAAGGAAACTGTAGCTGCGATTTAGAAAAAGCCTGGGGAGGTTGTTCCTCTTGGCCAGACTGATCCTGCCCCTGTACCTGATCTTGCATGGGGTCGAACAACTCGTCGATGTTGATAACTTTGATTAGCGTTTGATCTTGAGCATTTTTGACAAACATGGCCTAGGACTCGATAGGTGGTGCTAAACAGCATCTGTGCATTGCTAGAGTAGCGAGTTGAGGACGCTAAAGCTTCTGCCTAATTCGATAAATGAGGGTCAGATAATTTTAAGACTGTCAAAGATTAGCCAGTCGCTAATAATAGATCGTGCGGCTTCGTCTTAACAAAAGTAAAGAAAGTTTTCTACCTTGCGGTAGATCTCGAGTTCCATAGAAAGGCGGACTATCGGGTATAAGCCAAACGCATAACTGCTCGCTGCAAGTTGATGCATTTTATCCAAGGCAGTCATTATCGATCACGATTTGAAGGATGGTATGGCTCCTGTAGGCGTAACCCAGGCTGTCTCAGCGGCCCAGAACCCAGTGACAGCACTGATGCGATCGCGCGACTGGTCCCATACACCTTTGGGCGAGGCGGCCAATTGGCCCCCGGAACTGAAGGCGGCGCTGGGCATGGTGCTGAGTGCAGACACACCCATGGGGTGCGTGTGGGGCGGCGATCGCTGGGTATTTTGCAATGACGCCTGTGCCGCTCTGCTGCCTGTGCCCACTGCTCCGGGTAAACCCCTAGCCAGTGCTCCAGGCTGGGCCGCAGTGGCCGCTACGATTGAGCAGGTGTTTGCCAGCGGGCGATCGCAGTCTTTAGCCGCCGCCCCAGCCTCGGCTCAGGCAGTCAGCCCTTTCACAGCACGCCACCGCTGGGCCTGTAGCGCCATTTGGACCGAAGCTGGCATCGGTGGCGTATTGGCCCTCGGCCTGCCTACAGCCGAGCGCAATCAACGCTCCAACACCCAAAAGGAGACTGATCTCCAATGCGATACGGCGCTGCGGGAGAGCGAAGAGCGCTTTCGTCACCTGGCCGACAATATCTCGCAGCTGGCCTGGCTGGCGGACGCCAATGGTTCAATTTTTTGGTACAACCGGCGCTGGTTTGACTTTACCGGCACCACCCTAGAGCAGGTACAGTACTGGGGCTGGCGACGGGTGCATCACCCTGACCATATCGATCGGGTGGTCAAGAAAGTAAGTCACTGCTTTACTACCGGAGAAGCGTGGGAAGATACCTTTCCGCTGCGGGGCAAAGACGGCCAATACCGCTGGTTTCTCTCCCGCGCTACCCCGGTGCGCGATGAGCAAGGGCAGGTGCTGCGGTGGGTGGGTACCAATACTGATATCACCGAACTGAGGCAGACCGAGAAGATCCTTGAGCAGACCACAGAACGCTTGAATATTGCGCTTAAAAGCGCTCCTCTTACGCTGTTTAACCAAGACCAAGACCTGCGCTATACCTGGGTTTACAACCCGACCCACAACTACTCCAAAGAGCAAATGCTCGGGCGGTGCGATGAGGACCTGGTGCCTGCCGATACAGCCGCCCGACTGAGGCAGCTCAAGCAGCAGGTGCTCGATACCGGCGTGGGGCTGCGGGCCGAGGTAATCGTTGAGCCCAGCGTTTATGACCTGACGATTGATCCGATCCGCGATCGCGACCATACCGTTATCGGCATTACCTGTGCCGCCGTCGATATTACCGAGCAAGCCCGGCTGGTTGCCAAACACCGGCAGGCCGAGGCCACCCTGCGCAAAAATGAAGAACAGCTGCGTATGGCCCAGCGGGCCGCCGGCGCAGGGCTATGGGATTGGAACATGGAAACCAACCAGGTCACCTGGTCGGAGGAGTACTACCATCTCTACGGTGCCGTTCCCGAGCTGACGCCCTCCTACGAGAACTGGTTAAAGTTTATCTTGCCGATCGATCGCGATCGGGTAGAGCAAGAAGTGCAGGCCGCGATCAAACAGCGAACCGATCTTAAAACTGACTTTCGTATTGATCACCCCCATGGCGGGCAGCGCTGGATTATGGTGCGAGGCCAAACCTTTTATGGTGTGTCGGGAACGCCGATTCGGATGACCGGCATTGCCATTAACATTACCGAGCAAAAGCGGTTTGAGCAGGCGCTGATTGACAGTGAAGCGATCGCACGTACCCAGGCCGAAGAACTGGCCGCGCTAATGGAAACCGTGCCCGCCGCCATCTGGATTGCCCACGACGTTGACTGTGAGCAAATGACGGCCAACCGGATGGCCTACGAGCTCATGCAGATCGAGCCGGGGGCGCTGGCTGCCGTTACTCCTCAGAGCATGGGGCCGCTGCCGTTTAAGCAGTACAAGCAGGGGCAAGAAATGCTGCCCCAGGATCTGCCGATGCAAACAGCCATTCGCACCCGGCAGGAGGTCACCGACCAAATCGAGTTTGTTTACCCCGACGGTACAGTGCGATCTATCTACGGCAAGGCGGTGCCTCTGTTTGGCCCCAACGGAGAAGTGCGCGGCGCGATCGGCGGCTTTACCGAAATTACCACGCTCAAGCAAAGCGAACAGGAACGGGAGCAACTGCTACAGCGCGAGCGCGTGGCCCGCGAAGAGGCTGAGCAGGCCAACCGTCTAAAGGATCAGTTTTTGGCGGTGCTGTCCCACGAGCTAAGATCCCCCCTCAACCCCATTTTGGGCTGGTCGAAGCTGCTGCAAACCCGCAGTTTTGGCCTTGAAAAGACCAAACGAGCCCTGTCCACCATTGAGCGCAATGCTCAGCTCCAGGCTCAGCTAGTGGACGATCTGCTCGATTTGGCCAGAATTCTGCGCGGCAAGCTCCACCTCACGCCCATCTCGATCAATCTGGCTGGGGTGGTGGAGTCGGCCTTAGAAACGGTGAAAACTGCGGCAGCGGACAAGTCTATTGCTCTCAAACTCGACCTCGACCGGACGGTGCGCGTTGCCGGAGATGCCGCCCGTCTGCAGCAAATTGTGGGTAATCTGCTGTCCAACGCCGTCAAGTTTACCCCTAACCATGGCCAGATTACTGTTGTGCTGTGATCGCTCGA
>JBARVK010000607.1:0-1822 GCA_049646225.1 Nodosilinea sp. | reverse complement strand
GTAATATCGGTGGTAACGGTATTTAGCCGCAGGGGCAATCTCCGATGGTCATAAACAACTCGCGAGCGATCGCGCACCCAGCGGAGCTCGCCATCCAATCGAGTAATGCGGTAATCAAGCTCAAAGTGAACCTGCGAGTCAATCTGGCTGAGACATTGTTTGACCTTGGCCTGGTCGGGGGGGTAAATCAGCCCCCACCACAGGTCAGGAACCTTAAGAAACTCCTCAGCAGCATAGCCACAGAGGGTTTCTACCGCAGCGTTGACATATTTAACCCCCATGGTCTGCAGATCCACAGACCATACGACCCCTTCGATCGTCCCAAGAATATTCTCTAGCAGAGCGGTTGGGGTTTCTGCCTGAGGCTCAATGGCCTGTCGGAGCTGAAGATCGTGGTCTATGGGCTGGGCAAGCGGCGGGCTTGAATCGACGCCCAGGGCCGCTAAACTCCTGCGATCTGTCACATCTCGCAAGATTGATAGGTGAAAGGGCGGACAAAAATTAGCGGTCGTAACATAGTCAACCCGTCGCCCCTCATCCTGGTCCGCCCTTAGGGTAACGGTGCCATCAATGTGGCCCTGCACCAAGAAAACCTGCCACTGCTGTTGCAGATCTACCTGCGGCGGCATAATACAGAAATCGGTTAGGGTGCGCCCCAATACTTGTTCTCGAACACAGCTCAACAGCTTGCAGGCCGCAGAGTTAGCCTCTACATAACAACCCTGATCATCAACCAGGAGCATAGCCTCTCGGGATATATTGAAGAGGATACGGCCTTGGGACTCCAGCGCCACGTCAATCCCTGGGTAGGGCTGGGGAATGGGTCTATGGTCTGTGGGAAACCCATCAAAATTTAGAGACACAGTTCCAAGTGAGTTGCTGAACAACTGGCCAACTGAATAATCTAGAGCAGTAAAACGATGTCAAGATTCCGCACAACTAGGCTGGGTAGGCTCGCTAGGTATAGGTTAGCGTCGAGGGTGTGATATCGCTCAGTTTGGGCAATGGCTCTGGGTCCACAGCAGTGAGGCTATTTTGCCCAGTTCTGGCCAGCGATTCACGGCTGCGCGGTCAATGGCACAGTCAGTTTGACTTCAAATACGCTGTTTGGCCTACAGACAGGTATAAAAAAGGCCCCGGCTAGAACTATCCAGCCGGGGCCTTTTTTGTTTGTTAACGATTCAGGCGCTTAGCTAGCGGCAGCACCGCCACGGCTGTAGGTAGCCCAAAAGCTAGGATGTACCTTGCCCTGAATGTGGTTCCAGTAGTGGGCCGCTTCCTCAGGTAGACCAGCTTCGGTGGCCAGACGGGCCAGCATCGACTGCTGACGCTGCTTCACCGAGCGATGCCGATTCATCATGCTCATGCGGGCTCTGTCTTCGGTGTTAAAGGCAGTAGCCGCAGCGGGGGCTGCGGGAGCCTCAACAGGAACCACTTCGATTGCAGGAGCCATCTCAGGGGTGCCAGTTTGGTAAGCCACGCCACGGTAGACCAAGTCTACGGTGGGCTGCTGAACCGGAGCTTTCTTGACAGTGCGGAACCGAATATCTACGCCTCGGAACTTGCCGCCGTCATCGGTTACGTTGGTTTCTACAGCGGGGGGAGTGTAGTCGTAGCTAATGCCGCGATAGGTGAGTTTCATGGGGTCGCCTCCAAAAGATCAAGGGTTTGATCAGAACATTGGGGCGCGTTCCTTCGGGGGCTGTTAACCCCTACTTCCGTCTCACTTTATCACTAAGGGAAAAGCAAGATGAACGAATTTCTGATTACTTCTGTATAGTAAGATACGGTTTGGGGAAATGTCAAGGGAATTGCCATTCTG
>JBARVK010000606.1:0-1957 GCA_049646225.1 Nodosilinea sp. | reverse complement strand
TCAGCGGCTTGGCCCCGCGGGACAGGGTGACCAGCGAGTAGGCGCTGACGTCGAGGGCTAGCTGAAACCCATCCTTTGAGGTGGCGCTGAAGTCACCGGTCAGGTCATCGCGCTTGGCAAAGGCCAGACAGTGGATCAAAATATCGAGCTGGCCCCATTTCTCGGCAATGGTGCTAAAAACCTGCTCGACCTGGGCTTCATCCTGCACGTTGCAGGGCAAAAACAGGCTGGGGTTGAGGGGTTCAACCAGATCTTTGACCTTGCCCTCCATCCTGCCTTTCTCGTCGGGCAGGTAGGTAATCCCCAGGTTGGCCCCGGCGGCATGAAGCTGCTGGGCAATGCCCCAGGCGATCGATTTATTGTTGGCAATGCCCGTTACCAGGGCGTTTTTACCGGTCAGGTCTAGCATGATGTCGTTACGGTTGGGCGGTGGTGATTCGCACTTAGGAGTCTACGGGAATTTGGCTCCGGTGAATAGGGGATAGCCGGATAGAATGGGTAAGCTTGGCACCCAGAATTCTGCGTATTGACTTGACGATTGCCGCAGATAGGATCCCCCAAATGCCCTCCGCAGAGATGTGCCTTGTCACCCCCTTGTTAAGGGGGCAGGGGGATCAACGTTACGGCATCCAACAGATTTCTCAACGTTTACATTCCCGTTACCTATGGAAGTCATCCCCGCTATTGATTTGATCGACGGTCGCTGTGTGCGCCTGTACCAGGGCGACTACGCCCAAACCGAGATATTTAACGACAACCCGGTGGAGGTGGCCCGCCAGTGGGTCGACCAAGGAGCGACCCGGCTGCACCTGGTCGATCTTGACGGGGCCAAATCTGGCAAGCCGGAGAACTGGCAGGCGATCGCGGCGATTGTTCAAGCGGTGGATGTGCCGGTGGAAGTGGGGGGCGGCCTGCGCGATCGCGCCCGAGTCACCGATCTCTTTGCCCTGGGGGTTCGCTACGCCATTTTGGGGACGGCGGCGATCGAGACCCCCGAGCTAGTCAGCGACCTGAGCGGCGAGTTTCCCGGCCAGATTATCGTAGGCATCGACGCCCGCGATGGCAAAGTGGCCACGCGGGGCTGGCTTGAAACCTCTGAAGTTGAGGCGATCGCCCTGGCCCAGCAGATGGAAGAACGGGGCGCAGCGGCGATTATTTATACCGATATTCAGCGCGACGGCACCCTCCAGGGACCAAACATTCCCGCAATGCGAGCGATGGCCGAGGCCGTCTCCATACCAGTGATCGCCTCCGGCGGCGTCGGTGCCCTGCGCGACTTGCTAAGTCTATTGGCGCTGGAATCTCAGGGGGTAGAAGGTGTGATCGTGGGTCGCGCCCTCTACACAGGCGACGTTAGCCTCAAAGAAGCGGTGCGGGCGGTCGGCAACGGACGCTGGCAGGACGTGCCCCCCATAGGCGGCTCTACCTTTGCCTGATAGCACAATGACCAAAGCTCGGCCCCGAGGGGCGATCGCGGTACATTGGTCACAGGCATTGAGGCAAATTTGAGTATGGATTCTGTTCTATTGGCGGCCCCCTTTGCACCTGAGGCCCTCGCCGAGGCCAGTACCCTCACCTTAAAATCCAGTCTGCTCAAGCAGGTCGAAGGGCGTGAAACCGACTCAATGGCCAAAAAAGTTCGGTTTGCAAACGAAACCTTGCAACCGCTCTTTGACGAGCTAGAACGCCGCAATCCAACCCCCAATTTGAGCCAGCAGATTCCGCTGCTTAAAGGCATTTGGCAGCCTGTGTGGTCTACTATTCCCTTCCAGGACATCATTCCAGGGCGAGTGCACCATGAGTCTTATCAAATTTTTGACGACAACGGCTTTTATGCCAACCTAGCTCGCTACAAACCAGGCCGGAAAGCTCCACTGCTAAGTTCAATTTCTCGCTGGCTACTCAGCTACGATTTCATGATTTTGCAGAGCTACGGCGTTCAAACGGCGACTGAATC
>JBARVK010000605.1:0-1720 GCA_049646225.1 Nodosilinea sp. | reverse complement strand
AATAACGACCGCCTATGAATGGATTACTGCAAGTTTTTTTGGGTTTAGGAAGGAATAATGTGCCAGCCAGTTTAGGCGATAAAACCAATTCGGGCTGACGGGTTATTCAGTTGTTTTCGATGTATTTAAATTATCACAGTCAGAGGGTGGTGGGAAGACCATTGACCTATTGTTACCCGTCGTTACAGGGGTTCGCAATACTAACAACACTTCGGACAAAAAATAGTCAGTTGGATCCTTCAACTTCTTGATTCCAGCGTGCGTTGGCCATAGCCATCTGTGCTGTGGGCGCTGAACCCATTAGGTTGGCAGCCCCTGGATTTAAGCTAGGTTGAGCGGTTCAACATCAATGGTGAGGCTCACTGCCGCTGGGCAGTAGGGCTTGAGGTCTTGAAGATCGGGCAGCGGACAATCCAGCGGCCCTTTAACCAGCAAATGCCAGCGATACCGGCGTGCCACTCGGGGAATGGGGGCCGGGGCTGGCCCCAGCAGCTGGTAAGGCGAGCCGTTGAGCCGCTGGGCTACATGGTGCGCTAGGGTTTCAGCCGTTGTTTGAACCGCCTGGGGGTCGGTACCACTCAGCCGCAGCAGCACCATTTGACCCGCCGGAGGATATTGAAGGAGCTGTCGCTGCGCCCATTCTGTCGCAATAAACTCTTCGTAGGCATGCCGAGTTACCGATTCGATCACCGGGTGGTCGGGGGTGTAGGTTTGCAAAACGACCTGGCCCGGCTGAGCGCCCCGACCCGCCCGGCCTGCCACCTGAATCAGCATTTGCAGCGCTCGCTCGCTGGCCCAGTAGTTATTCATATATAAGAGTCCGTCGGCGGCGATAATACCGACCAGGGTGACCTGGGGCAAATCGATGCCCTTGGTTAGCATCTGGGTACCCACCAGCAAGTCGGCCTCACCTTCGGCAAAGCGGGTTAGCAGAGCGCGGTGAGCCCCTTTGGTGCGGGTGGTGTCGCTGTCAAAGCGAATGCAGCTCAGATCGGGAAAGGTTTCGGCCAGAGCATTGACCACCCGCTGGGTGCCGCTGCCGAAGTGCTTGAGGTAGGGCGAGCGACAGGCGGGGCAGTGCTTGGGGTGGCCCTGGCTAAAGCCGCAGTAGTGGCAGCGCAGGGTCATGGCGCTGTTGGCCCCCGGCTGGTGGTACGACAGCGATACATCGCAGTGGGGGCACATCATCACATGGCCACAGCTGCGGCAGGAGACAAAACTGCTGTGGCCGCGCCGATGAATGAACAGCAATCCCTGGTTGCCCTCTGCTTTCATAGCGGTTAGGGCCGTTTGCAGCGATCGGCTGAGAATACTGCGGTTGCCCTCCTGCAGTTCGTCGCGCATATCTACCACATTGACCGTAGGCAGCGGCTGGGCCTGTACCCGTTCGGGCAGGGAGAGGTAGGTCCAGGGGAGAGTCGGAGAGTGGATGGGTAGATGGGTGGACGGGTGGGTGGGTGAGGGAGGGGCCAGATGCTCTGAGTTGGGGGAATTGAGGGAGACTGGGGGAGTTATAGCGGAAGGGGAATCCGCTGGATCAGAGGGGATGGTGGGCCGTGCCCACCCTACGCTGTCGTTGGCGATCGCGTTTGTTTGAGATGTATCGCCGAGGCCCCGGCACTGGACCCAGGTATCGAGGGAGGGGGTAGCGGAGCCAAGCACCAGGGGGCAGTTTTCTAATTCTGCTCGCCAGCGGGCTACGGTGCGGGCATGGTAGCAG
>JBARVK010000604.1:0-1878 GCA_049646225.1 Nodosilinea sp. | reverse complement strand
CCCTAACAGAAGACAGGTTGAGCGTCCCCGTTGACCTTGTCGGGCCACGTCAGAAAATCTACGGCCACGGCCCCCATACGCTGTTCTTCTCGCCCCGCTGGCCTATGCTTACCCCTACCGGAGTCCTCAACTTATCAACTTAGCGCCGACCGCCGATGGGTCGATAACGCTGTTTTCAGGGAAGATGCCCGACAGCGCATTCGGACCCTGGACAAGCAGAGATTTCAGGCCGATGTTATTTTCTTCGACCCTTTCTCGCCGCCCCACTGCCCTGAGCTGTGGGCGGAGGAGTTTATGCAACAGGTAGCGACCTACCTACATGCTGAGGGCAAACTAGTAACCTACTCCTGCGCGGCGGCAGTGCGAACGACATTTCGGCTAGCTGGTCTGTCGATTGGGCCGATCAACGCTGCGGGTCGCCGCTGGCCGGGTACCCTTGCTCAAATAGAGGCTAGGGGGCTGGCCCCGCTGTCTCAGCAAGAGCAAGAACACTTGCTCACCCGAGCAGCGGTGCCCTATCGGGATCCGACCCCCAGGGACAATGCCAATACTATTCGCCAGCGTCGACAGCACGAACAGGTTGTTGCAACCCTAGTACCAACGTCGATCTGGCGCAAGCGGTGGCTGCCCCCCCATCAAAACGTCTCTTCGGATCGATAGGCTTAAAGATCCATACTCCCTTGCTGATTAACACTTCCAGGTTGTTGCTGTGCTCTACCAAAACTCCCTGCCACCTTGCGTACTCGTCGTTGATGACCACACCCCCAGCCGGATGGCGGCTGTAGCCTTACTGTCGGTAGATGGCTATCGAGTAGATCAGGCCCACTGCGGGCACAGCGCCCTCAGCCGCGTGGCCCAGCACCAGCCTGACCTGATTTTGCTCGATGTAATGATGCCTAATCTAGATGGCTTTGAGGTCTGCCGTCGGCTCAAAGACAACGAAAATACTCGACTGATTCCGGTGGTGTTTGTAACGGCTCTGGGCGATCGCGAGGCCCGACTACAGGGCATTGAGGCGGGCGGCGACGACTTTTTGACCAAGCCCTTCGACCAGCTGGAGCTGTCGGCCAGAGTCAAGTCGCTGATTCACCAAAAGCGCCTCAACGAAGACCTTGACCACGCTGAGAAGGTGCTGTTTTCGATCGCTCGCACCATTGAGAGCCGCGACCCCAATACCGGCGACCACTGCGATCGCCTGGTCACGCTAGCCCGCAGCTTTGGCGAATACCTGGGGCTAGCGCCCGCCCACATTCGTGACTTGGCCTGGGGAGGCTACCTCCACGACATTGGTAAAGTGGGTATTCCCGACGCGGTGCTGCTAAAAACCGGTTCGCTGACGGGGGCCGAGCGCGCCATCATGGAACAGCACGTAGCCATTGGTGAAGGTATTTGCCGACCGCTACGCACTATGCAAGGGGTTCTGCCCATCATTCGCCACCACCACGAGCGCTGGAACGGCAGCGGCTATCCCGATGGGCTAGCCGGAGCGGCAATTCCCCGCATAGCGCAGATTTTTCAGCTGATCGACATTTTTGATGCCCTCACCCACGATCGCCCCTACAAGCCCGCCTTTTCCCTTGAAGAGTCGTTGGGCATCATGCACCAGGAAGTCGAGCGCGGCTGGCGCGACCCAGCATTAATGAACCAGTTTGAGAGCTTTGTTCGCCAGAGCCAACCCGCGATCGCCACGGCGGTGACGACTAGTGCTGTCGAGCCGGCTCAGCCTGTGCGTAATACGGTCTCTTATGGGTGATGGGAGCCTTACCTTCTTTACCACCTCACCTTCACAGTCTTCTCCATCCCCTCTACCACCTTGCGATCGGCAGCGGTTGCCTAATTTCGGCGGGGTGCCAAGCCGAGCTGTCCTTGAAACTCCAG
>JBARVK010000603.1:0-8206 GCA_049646225.1 Nodosilinea sp. | reverse complement strand
CAGCAGTACCGAGACCACGGTCAGCAAAACCACCGCCTGAAAGCTGCGACCGACGGTACGACCCCGCAGGGTGTCGGGTACCTGGGGTAAATTTTGGAGTAGAGCCATAGATAAACCCAATCCAAGTTGAGGTGGAGGTTTGCCGACGAGAATGCCCCAGCTTCCAAATTGGACTGAGGTCTGCCCCTCGGCAAATTTGGCCAGTCCCCATTTTATATCGACCCAGGAGATCTATGCAGGGAAAGGTTGTCTTGCCGGTGGTGATACTGAGCCTGGTAGGGGTAGTGGCCTCGACTTTTTTTTGGGTCCGTGAACAGACCCGCACTTACCATCTGGTGCTCGCTTCGGGTAGCCGTACGGGCGAGTACTACGCCTTCAGCCAGGCCTTTGCAACGGTGGTGGCGCGTAACCATCCCACCATCTCCATTGACGTGGTCGAAACCAATGGATCGGTGCAAAACATGGACTTGCTCAAGTCCAGCACGGCCCAGATAGCCCTGGTGCAGAGCGATACGCCCGTACAGCCGCCCGTGCGCGCGGTAGCGCTGCTGTTTCCCGAAATGTTTCACCTCATGGTCCGCGCCGACGCCGATATCGACAGCGTGGTAGACCTGCGCGGCAAGCGGGTGGCCCTGATGCCCAAAAACAGCGGCTCCTATGCGCTATTTTGGCCCCTGGTGCACCACTACGGCCTCACCCCAACCGATCTAACCCCGCAGCCCATGCCCACAGCCCAGGCCCACGCCGCCCTGGAGCGTGGGGAGGTAGATGCCCTGTTTCAGGTCATTACCCTGGGCAACCCCGCTGTCGCTGCGCTACTGCAACAGCAGACCATTCAGCTGCTGCCCCTTGAGCAGGTGGACGCCCTGCGGCTGTCGCTCCCCTATCTGAATGCTCAGGTGATTCCCCAGGGCACCTACAACGGTGGTCAGCCCATTCCCGCTGCTGACCTGCCGGTGGTGGCGGTGAACGCTCTGCTGGTGGCCCACGAAGACCTGCCGCCGAAGGTGGTGAATGCCCTAACCCGCACCCTGCACCAAAACCGCAATGAGCTGGTGGCGCTTTACCCCAGGGCCGCCATGATTCGGCTCGACACCTCGGGGGATTTAGGTCTGCCCCTGCACCCCGGAGCGGAGGCCTTTTATCGGCAGGGAGAGCCCGAATTTTTAGTCGAATATGCCGAACCCATTGGGCTACTGCTGTCGGTGGCGGTACTGAGTTTCTCTAGTCTGTGGCAGCTGCGAGCGCGGCTGTTGGGCAACCAAAAAAATCGGGCCGATACCTACAACCTAGAGATTCTGGCTCTGATTGATGACATTGACAACGCGCGATCGCTAGACGATCTGGCGGCCCTAAGAGAAACGCTGTTTGATATTCTCAAGCGAGTCGTCACCGACCTAGACGTAGACCGCATTACCAACGAGTCTTTTGAGTCGTTTACTTTTCCCTGGGAGATTGCCAACAACGCCATTCGCTACCAGGAGATGCTGCTGCGGAGCCGTCCAAGCGGCACAGACGTTAATGAGATCGGGGAGTAACGAGGAAATTTAGAAGACGTTGCAGGATCGATAGCCGATTACAGAGTGCTTACCAATAGGGCCTCGGCACTCTGGCTAGCGGCCTGCTGCGATCTAGGTTTTGGCCCGGCAGGGCGGTATGGCCGAGGCGCGATCGACCGCCGGTGACTGGCGTTAGCCCAGCGGAGCGGTGGGGCAATCGGCGCTTCGATCTGGGGCTGAACCGACACCATCGGTGCCGCTGGCTGCACCGCCTGAGGATCGCCAGGTTGAGGGTTTGTTCTCTGGGATTTGACTGGCGCAGGAGCTGTAGTCGGCGCTGGATCGAGGTTAATCGGCTGGGGGGCCGGGGGGATTGGGGCAACAGGGAGTGGGTTAGGCGGGTTGGTCGGCAAGGGGACTGGGGAGACCAGGGCTGGCGGTGGAGCGCCTGGAGAGGTCAGGTGGGGCGGCACCGGACTGGCCGCATCAGGGGGAGTACTGTCGCCAGGGACGGTTTCGATGCGGCTGGGCAGGGAGGGGCGCGGTCGGCTCAGCTCGGTCGGCATAGGGGCAGGCGCTGCGGGCAAATTGTCTACCGCTGACTCTAGAGCATCGGTGGGCAGAGCCTCGTCGCTAAGTTCGCTAGCGGGGTCGATCGCGGGAGTTGGTTCAGGCGGAGCGGCCAGCTCGGCCCGGCGAGCAGCCGCCTCCTGTAAGGCCCGCAGCCGGGCTCGCTCGGCGGCGGCAATCTCCCGCTGCCACCCGGCGATCGCGGCTTTAGCCTCGTCGTAGAGAGCACGATTGGGCCTGATGCCGCTGGCTTCGGCGATCGCCTGGGACAGATTTCCCTGGGCGGCTAGCGCCTGGGCCCGGTTGAGCACCGGGCGATCTTCCATCACCTGGAGATCGTTGGTCCAGATGTAGATCCAACCCTGGGCCTCGCTGCGTAGGGCTCGGGGCAGGGTAATGACGCTGGCGGCTTGAATCGCCGCCTGCAAACCGTCGAATGTCTGGGCCCTGGCCAGGGCGTGGGCTTTGACCAAGTAGGGGCGATCTTCTAACCGCTCAACCTCCTGCCGCCAGTGGGCAACCAGAGTTTGGGCCTGCACTCGCCGGGGGTGGCCCATGGGCACCTTAGCCGCCTGATCAATTGCCACCTTGATCGCGTCAATGTCGCGCACCTGCCCCGCCGCCTGGGCCACCTGTAGGCGGGTTAGCTCGCTGAGGTGGGTGCGCCAGGTGGCCACGCTCGACTGGGCCTGGGGGTAATAGGGACTGTCAGCGGGCAGTCGATTGGCCAACAGCATGGCTCGATAGAGCGTCACCAGCTGGTCGGGGGCGGTGCGCCAGGTGGTCAGGCTCCGCTGGGCCATCTGGCGCGCCTGACTGATCCAGATCAGCTCCTGGGCGACTTTGGCCCGGCTGGGGTTGAGGGCAGCGCTGCGACCCAGGGCGATCGCCGCAGTTAAGTCAGAGGCATACCATTTGTCTTGCCCTAGCTGGAGCAGCAGATCACTCCAGCGATCGAGGTAGGGCTGAGCCTGCTGGCGCGTGTAGGTATCTTCATCGATCTGGCTGGCGGTGCGCAGCGCTGCCCCCAGGCGATCGCTGCCCCCCGGGACAGCCGTGGTGATAGCTTCGGCCAGCAGCGCTCGGGCTCGACGTTCCTGGCGAATCTGACGCGAGAGCGCCGACACTTGATCGACCCGCCAGTGCGAATTCTTTAGCTCAGCCAGGGCACGCACTTTCTGAGAGGCCGTCCCCCAGTCCTGCTTTTGCAGCGCCGTCTGGGCGGTAGCCATGATCGTTTCACCCCGATCCCACTCGGCTTGCCAGGTCTGTATGGTCTCCTGGGCCGTGGCAAACACCGGACTATCCACTGGAATATGGCTCACTAAGGCCTGGGCCTCGGCCATATTGCCGCTGCTGCGCAACTCACGCTCAGCGGCTTTTAGCGCCACCCACGACCACTGCTCTACCAGGGGCTGCACCTCGTAATGGAGCGGATGCTCCGCCGACCAGCCGCCAACCAGATCAAGGGCGGCTAGCACATCGGTCAATTCTCCTGACCCGGCAGCGGTTTGGGCGCAAAAAAGCTGGGCGCGATCGGTCGTGACTGTGGCCGCACTGTCGCAGTTGGCGGTAGGCGGCAGATTGATCAGCCAGAAAAACGCGCCAAAGGCCGCTGCACTGGCGGCACCGCAGCTCAGCAACGAGATCAGCAGCAGTCGCCACGACTGATTGCCGCCCTGGGCCACCGGGGGAATAATTTCGGGTAGAGCCAGGGCCGGCTCAGACCCATCGATGACCAAGCTAAAATCCTTGGCGACTCTGTCTGCTGGAGACTCGCCTCGCTGGGGCCCAGACTGCCCTTGTTGGCTCAGCATATGCTCGCAAACTCCCGCGCAACCACCTACCCTCACTCTACCTAGAATTTATGGAAGACGGAAACCACTGATTAAGGTTTCTTAGCGAGAAGAGGAAAATTCGAGCCGGTATGTCTGCAAACCCTGAGATTGATGGCCTCAGTCGGCCAAACTCCACCAGCCCAACCCAGGGCCAATGAACCGGAAAGTAATCCAGAAGCCAATCACCAAAATAATGGCGCCCCAGGTACCTCGGGTGGTCCATTTTACAAACTGCTGCGACTGCTCTTTAGTAATCGGCAGCCCGGGCAGAATGGGCTCTGACTGGCCATATTTCTCGCCTAGCTGCTCTTTGCGTCGTTTGGATTCGCCCATCGGTCTATGTCACTACGTTCGCTACTACTCCATCAGTTTACTAAAGACCTACTCCAGCTCGGAGGGCAGCGATCGCATGCAGGCCGCTGGGCTGAGGGCTTCTAAGATTTGGGCCCCATAGCTGCGGTAGTGGACGCGGGTGTCGAGCAGGGCCACGGTGCCCTGGTGCTGTCTTGAGGGCGCGATCGCGCGCTGGAGCTCGGTCACCGCCGTTGGAAAGAGATACAGCCGAAACCAGTCCTGCCGCCGCCGCTTGTGAAAGGCCACCCGACCCGCCACCATTGGGTTTTCGAGCGAGGGCAGCGGCAGCGTAGCCACAATCAGCAGGTCTGGGGGCGGCAGCAGAGCCTGGTGCTGACGCCAAAACTCCCAGCCGCTGACCAAAATACCGCTGCGGCCAACCGCCGTCTGCTCAACCTGCACCCGCGAGCCAAACTCTCCAGCCAGGGCTGCCCCCAGCTGTCCCTTGAGGGGCAAATCATCGAGCAAAATGACCGTAAAACCAGGCCGGTGGGCAAAGAAGTCGGACACCGTATCAGAGCGTGGATTCACACCGGCGTAGCGGCTCAGTAAGCGACGAATCTCCTGGTGCAGAGCTCCCTGAAACTGGGGCGTATTGGGCAGCGGCAGGTGGTTCGGCAGGTAGAGCTGAATGGCATCGTTTTGCCGATTGGGAGTGAACTGAAGACAGGTCAGGTCACTTAACCCCAGGCGCTGGCGAAAGTGATCGGCGCGCGGTTCAGGGTCCAGGGCGGCCCCAATCAGCACCACGGGCTGCTGGGCCCAGACGGCGGTCAACGCCGGAGCCAGGTCTACTGGGGCGCAGTGTAGACCCATTTGGCCGCGATCGCGATCGACGGCAAACCACAGCAGATGGTCGGGCGGGTTGAACTGCCGCCAAAAGTGAGCCCACCGAGGCGGCATGGGGCCCTCGGTCTGGGGCGAACGACTGGCGGTGAGCACCTGGTGTAGTCGCTGTAGCTGATGGCCGTCGCTTTCTTCTAGGGGGTAGCGCTGGTAGGGGTTGGTCGGGCGCTGAAAGGCCGAGTGGGTAAGGGCCACGTGGGTGTCTTGAATCAGCCTTTGGTGGTCGGGGTAGGCCAGAGCCAGGTGGTTCCAGTCGAGGGGGACGAGGTCGGCGGTCAGCTGCCGTTGTACCCACTGTTCTAAGTTGTCGGCATCGTCAATCAGGGTAGGAATGCCGCTGGGAAACTGGCTTTGATCGCCGAGGCGATCGCTCAGCCAGGTTTCAGGAGTGGTAATCAGCAGGCCATTAAAACTGCTGCCAGGCCAGCAATCGCCCTGGTGGACTGGCTTCTGTATCCGCAGCTTTTCCTGCAGGCGCGGCAGGTCAACCATCAGCAACCGCTGAGCGGTGGGGGCCGGGGCCACGACAATGGCTGGGCCGGGCCACATCATCAGGGCAATTAGATAGCTGAGCCGATACTCGCCCTGATAGGCCGACAGGCCACCCACCTGCAGCAGTGCACTCCGACCCAGCCGCAGCGCCCGCGCCACTAGCCGAGCCAGCGTCAGATGGTGGGGCCAGCTTGGCTCCCCCCATTCCCGCAGCAGGGCGCGCAGTTGTTGGTGTACTTGGGCCTCAATCAAAGTAATGGCATCCAGAAGACGAAGGAGCGCCTGAGAGAATCAGGTGGGATGGTTGACGATGGCGTTGCCCCAGGGGTTGCCGTGGACCCAGCGGGCCGACCGGCATAAGCTATAGGTGTCTATTGTCGCATAGAAGATTCGTCGGGGCGGCTGGGTAACCTCCCCCCTCGATATGCTGGTAAAAACCACTGTGGGCAAAGAGCTAGAGACTATGGAACGTATCGCCATTATCGGCCTGGGGTTGATCGGGGGTTCCCTGGGGCTAGACCTGACCCGACAGGGCCACCCGGTTGTGGGCATTGCCCGTCGGCTAGAAACGGCTGAGGCGGCTCTGGCGATGGGGGCCGCCACTGAAGCGGGTACCGATTTAGCCCTAGTCGCGGGGGCCGAGGTGGTGTTTATTTGCACCCCCATTGATGCCGTTGTAGCTACCGCTGAGGCGATCGCGCCTCACCTATCAGCAGGGGCCGTGGTGACCGATGTAGCCTCGGTCAAGGGGGAGATTGTGCCTGCGATCGAGGCGCTGTGGCCCAACGTTGTGGGGGGGCACCCAATGGCGGGCAAGGCCGAGGCGGGGCTAGCGGTGGCGGATACAGGCCTATTTCGAGGTCGCCCCTACGTACTTACTCCCACCGAGGCGACCAAGCCAGCGGCGCTAGAGCGGGTGCGGGCGATCGTCGCTCGCCTCGGGGCGAACCTCTGCCAGTGCCACCCCGACCAGCACGATCGCGCCGTCGCCTGGATCTCGCACCTGCCGGTGATGATTAGCAGCAGCCTAATTTTGGCCTGCGAAGGAGAATCTGATGCGGCCATTCTGACCCTGGCTCAAGCCCTAGCTAGCTCAGGCTTCCAAGACACCAGTCGGGTCGGCGGCGGCGTGCCGGAGCTGGGCACCTTGATGGCTCGCCATAATCGGGCAGCGCTGCTGGATGCCCTGACCCAGTACCAGCAGCGGCTAGAGCAAACAAAAACTCTGATTGCCACTGAGAATTGGGACGCGCTACACAACATTCTGACCCAAGCTCAAACGACTCGCCCTGCTTATATCAAGCCCGTATAAAACGGCATCTATTGTTTCTCGGCATCGTGTCTCGGGTAGCAGAGAAACCGTTTCCCCTGCTACCCGATGAACCTAGCGCACCAGAGCGGGCTTCTCCACCTGGTAGGTAGCCAGAATGCGATCGGCCATCTGGGACGGCGTCAACCCTAGGGTCGCCTTCGACTGGTCCGGGGAGGCGTGGTCAACCAGCACATCGGGTACGCCAAGGCGCAGTACCGATGCCGGGATTTGGGCGTCCAGAATCGACTCGGCCACCGCCGAACCAAAGCCGCCCATCAGGCAGCCTTCTTCCAGCGTCACCACTTTGCCAATTTGCTTAGCCAGGGGCAAAATCAGCGCCTCATCTAGGGGTTTGGCAAAGCGGGCGTTGACTACCGTCGCCTCAATACCGTGCTCGCTGAGAATCTCGGCGGTCTGCATGGCCGGGTAGACCATGGAGCCGTAGCCCAGCAGCAGCACGTCATCACCCTGGCGCAGCACCTCGGCTTCGCCGATGGGCAGAGGCTCCCAGCCCTCTTCCATCAGGGGCGCACCGTAGCCGCTGCCGCGAGGGTAGCGCATGGCGATCGCCCCCTTGGTGTAGCCGATGCCGGTTACGATCATCCGCTGCATCTCGGCCTCATCCTTGGGGGCCATCAGCACAATGTTGGGAATGCAGCGCAGGTAGGCAATGTCGTAGAGGCCCTGGTGGGTCGGCCCATCGGCTCCGACAATGCCCGCCCGATCGAGGCAGAAGAACACCGGCAGCTTCTGAATACAGACGTCGTGGACGATCTGGTCAAAGCCGCGCTGCAAAAAGGTGGAGTAGATCGCCGCCACCGGGCGCATGCCCTCGCAAGCCAAACCGGCAGCCAGGGTAATGGCGTGCTGCTCAGCGATGCCGACGTCAATGTACTGCTTGGGCAGGGCCTGCTGCAGCTTGTCGAGACCGGTGCCCGTGGCCATGGCGGCGGTGATGCCGACGATTTTGGGGTTGTCTTCGGCCAGCTTAATCAGGGTTTGGGCAAATACCTTGGAGTAGCTGGGCGGCTTGGGCTTGGTCGAGGGAATACCTTTGCCGGTGGAGAGGTTGAAGGGCGACTGAGCGTGGTAGCCCACCTGGTCTTTCTCGGCGATCGCATAGCCCTTGCCCTTGGTGGTAGCCACCTGCACCAGCACCGGACCCGTGTGCTTGTGGGCCTCTTTAAAAGTGGCGATCAGCTCTTGCAGGTTGTGGCCATCCACCGGCCCCATGTAGGTAAAGCCCAGCTCTTCAAACACGGCTCCCACCTTGGGCACCGCCAGCCGCTTCATGC
>JBARVK010000602.1:0-6335 GCA_049646225.1 Nodosilinea sp. | reverse complement strand
TGATTGATGCTGTCACTAAGCAGGCGATCAAGTCTGGCAACGGCGATCCGACCATTATCGATGCCAATGGCAATGATAATAATAAGAAAATTTGGATGACCCAAGCCAATGCAAAAGCTCTCGGATTGCTAAAAGCTGACCAGAGTAACTCTCTCGACGGCTTGATCTTCATCAATCCCTATGCTTCATGGGATTATGACCCTTCTGATGGAACGGCAGCTGGTTCCTATGACTTTTTGTCTATGGCGAAGCAGGAAATCGGCCATGTTTTGGGCTTTGTGAGTGGTGTTGACGCAATGAATGTCATCACCACCACGGCTTTTCCAGGTCAGGTGGATGAAAAGGCACTTGCCTTTGTTTCACCGATGGATCTCTTTCGGTTTTCTGCGGAAAGCGCTAAGAAAGGTGTATTTGACATTACCGCCGGGGGCAACAAGTATTTTTCCATTGACGGAGGCAAGACTAGCCTGGGAGAGTTCTCTACCGGTACTTTGAGCGCTGGTGGCGACGGATTCCAGGCCAGCCATTGGAAACAGTCCTCTACTCCGTTAGGAGTGATGGATCCTGATTTGAGGCTTGGAGAACAGGTTAATATCAACGATCGCGACCTGAAGCTACTAGATGTGATTGGGTGGGATCGTAGGGGATCGTCGTTTACCATTGGTGGCCAAGGTGTTGACCTATCTCACGTTGTTGACAAATGGAGTGAAGACCTTGTTAGCCATCGACTAACATACCTCAATCAGTTGAACAATCAGCTTTCGTCGCAACATCCAGGCTATGACTTTTCCCGGCTTTTGACACAGTCAGCAGAACGCCGTCGGATCGAGTTTGATCTTGCTGCTGAAGGTGTTTACTCAAATCTTCAGGACAAACTGGCTAAGGAGCCCGATGCTAAAAAAATAGGAGAAGAGATTCAGAAGGCTGCAGAAAAAATTTGGGGACTTCAGAAGAAATTTGATCAAGATCTTGATAAACTGGCCCAGGACGTATTAAAAACCCTTGAGAAGGCCGACGAAGAAGTAGAGAAGTGGCTGGGGGAGAAAGATCCGAAGAAGCTGGCTGAGAAACTGACTAAAGCTACTCTGGTAGAGAGGGCTAAGTTCACCGAAAAAATTTATGAGCTACCCGTCAACAGTCAAGAGCGCATTCGATTGGAAACAGCTATTCTCAATGCGGCGAACCTCTTAAGTGCAAGCGATAAGCCTGCGGAAGAGGTGAAAAAGCTCTTGAAGAGTACTGGGCCTGTGGGAGATCCGGTCGGCTGGAGTCGATTCTGGCGGCCATGGCTGTGGTTTAGGTAGAGACCTAAAAAAGTGGTTATAAGAGGGTAAGATTCAGATCGATGAGTTAGCCGGGCTCCAGCCGAACCGAACTTTGATGTGACTGTCAGGGTTTCTCTGGCTCGCCAACACCTGCCAAACCATGGCAATATCGCAGGAATGAAGTCGCTTTTTTCTCCCTCGACAGGCTAGACCAACGCAGCAGTGACAGTAGGTAAGGGTTGATGGTTCTGTTTGCACTATCGTATTTCCTGACTGCCATCTCTGGTGTTGTTTTTTGGCGCGGTAGGCCAAAGGTCTTGTTGATAGCATTCCTAACCCTGTCCGCTGCACCGGCTGAGGCGCAGATCGCGGCGGACGGCACCGTGGGTACCCAGGTCAATGCCAGTCCTTCGGTTCCCTGTGTTGCCGGTAGCTGCACAATTACCGGCGGTACAAGGGTTGGGGAAAATTTGTTTCACAGCTTCAGTGAGTTTTCAGTTTTTACAGGAGGAAGTGCTGTTTTCGACAGTGGGACCGCCCGCACAATTTTTTCCCGAGTCACAGGCGGAAACCCTTCCCTGATTGATGGGGTCATCAGCGTCCCCGGCAGCACCAATTTATTTTTACTGAACCCTAGCGGGTTGGTGTTTGGCAGTAATGCAACACTGGCGATCGGGGGTTCGTTTGTCGGTAGCACGGCAGACCGAGTCCTATTCGACAATGGCGCTCAATTTAGTGCTCAAAATCCTGGCCTAGACGCCAATCTTTTGACAGTAACCGCGCCTGTAGGATTACAAACGGGGACAAACCCTGGTAGCGTAGTCGTCCAAGGGTTGGGAAACAACCTGTTTTTTGATTTCAATACCTTTGAGGTTATCCGCGATTTTCGTCCTCCTGGTTTAGCGGTGCTTCCGGGGCAAACGTTGGCCCTCATTGGCGGCGACATTACCCTCGATGGAGGAAATCTGACTGCTCCGGGGGGGCATGTTGAAATAGGCAGTCTTGGACCAACGAGTACGGTAGGTTTAATTCCCCTGCCGGTAGGCTACGAGTTTGACTATGGCAGTGTGAGCAGATTTAGCGATATTCAACTGCTGCAGGCTGCTTCAGTCGATGGGAGCGGCGATGGAGGTGGCTCAATTAATTTGCAGGGCCTCAATGTCTCCCTTCGTGATGGCTCAACGCTGTTGAATGATACCTTGGGCGCAATCGGCGGAGGCAATATCACCGTTCAATCCAACTCGTTAGAAGTCTCTGGGGTGTCTCCTCTTGCCCCATTCGTCAGCAGCATTTTCGCGGATGCAGGCTCAGCGGCGACTCGACCCGGCGGCAGTGTGAATATTACGGTTGAAACTCTAAGAGTTTTTGACGGGGGGCAGATTGCCGCCAATACCTTTGGCGATGCCAATGGCGGTCAGATTAACATTCAGGCTGGGAGTATTGCCCTAAGTGGAGGATCGCCGATTGGTCCCAGCGGCATCTTTGCTATTGTTGCTGTTCCCAGCGCCCTTGGCAACGGCGGAAATATCACCATCGGGGCGGGGGAACTCTCGATCACAGAGGGGGCTCAAGTTTCGGTCTTGAGTGAAGGCGTGGGTACTACCGGCGATCTAACCATTACAGCAGAAACCATCAGCCTATCAGGCTTCTTAGACACTCCAGCGGGGCTTTTCCCGTCTTTGATTGTTGCCGACTTGGGTCCAAATGTCGCGGCTCCAGGGGGAAGCATGGTCCTAGAAGCCGACAGGCTTCAGGTTACTGGTGGAGCCCAAATCTCCAGCGGCACCTTTGGCGCGGCTAATGCGGGGGCCATTCAAATTAGAGCCGATGACATTCAGCTAGTCGGGACCTCGCAGTTGCCCAGTGGAATTTTTGCGCCCGTCGCGTTTGGGGCTGGTGGTAATGGTGGAATGATTAAGATCCAGGCGAATCAGCTCCAGGCTTTGGATGGAGCTCAGATAGCGACCAGCACCTTAGGCTTTGGTAATGCGGGTGATATACAGATTGATACCAGCGGTCCGGTCAGACTGGTCGGTCAAAGTGCTGCCGCTGAGCCCAGCGGTATTTTTGCGAGCTCAGCGGGGTTTCCCGGCACTGGAGGAAATGTCACCATCAACTCGGCTCGCTTAGAAATTATTGATGGGGCTGAGATTAGCGCTAGGAACACAGCTGCGCTTCCTGGCATACCGGCTTTTTCTACCCAGGGAGGTGCGGGAAACCTCAGTATTGTGGCACCTCTGGTGCTGCTTGATAATCGGGCTGTTTTGAATGCCGAAACCGAAGCGGGCGATCGCGGTAACATCAACGTCGTAACCGATCTGCTTTTGCTTCGGCGCGGCAGCAACATCACAACGAATGCTGGGGGAACGTCTTCTGGAGGCAATATTTTTATTGATGCCAGAAATGGATTTATTGTTGCGAGGTCAGCGGAAGACAGCAATATTATGGCCAACGCCATTGTCGGGAGTGGCGGTCGAGTTGATATTTTTACCCAAGGGCTGATCGGCATTGAGCCTCGTCCCAGTTCCACCGAATTGAGCGATATTACAGCGAGTTCTGAATTTGGTGTTTCAGGGACCGTTACCATCAATACCTTCAATGCCGATCCAATCCTAGAGGAGTCTGATTTACCTGACACCCCAGGGCAACCCCGACTTTTAGAGGGGTGCGAAACCACCAGCGCAAGGGGCTATAGCCAATTTATTCAGGCTGGGCGTGATGGGTTGAGGCCCTTTCCCTTCGACGCATTGAGCAGCAACCAACCCCTGGGTGATGTTCAGCCGCCCCAAGGATGGTTAGGGGATGAGGCCCTAAGTCGCCCAGTCGAATCGAGTCAGTTGCCCGCGCCTGCGGTAGTAGAAGCTCAGGGATGGAGAGTCAATGCCGCTGGAAACTTGATGTTGGTAGCAGATGGGCGAACCTCAGCTTCGCGCAGTGGATGTCAGTATCAGGCACCTGATTTTAGTTTGCCAGTTCGTGAATAGGATTCCTTAACGTTATGGTACGTCGTCTCCTCAATCGGCCATTGGTGATTCTTCAAGGCCTTGTACGGATGTTGCGTCTATCAACGGGGCGACGATTTAAGGTTTTTGTCCTGAGCGGGTTGTTTGGGCTGAGTTTCCTTACAACCTCTCTTGGAGCGCTGCCCATTGTCGCAAGTCACGTCCAGGCTCAAAGCCTTGTGGTATCTCAGGGCAATCCCCGGCAGGACCTTCAGCAGGGAATTCTTCTTTATAAAGCTGAGCGGTACGCCGAGGCGATCGCGTTATGGAATGCGGCTTTGGCCACATTTGCGCAGCAAAATGACTCGATTGGCCAAGCGCTCAGTTTAAACAATCTGTCTCTGGGGTATCAGCAGCTAGGGCAGTGGCCAGAGGCAGAAACCGCGGTCAGCCAAAGTTTAGAGATTCTATCAGAGGCCCAAACAGAGGCCCAAACTTTGCTGCCGTCTGCCGATGTTCATGAAACCCTAGGTAAAGTGCTCAATACTCAGGGGGAGCTACTTTGGGCCCAGGGGAAACCGGAAGCGGCCCTCGCTATCTGGGAGGATGCCGTTGGCTACTACCAGATGGCGGCCCATTCCGTCGGCGTGGCGATCGCTCAGATTAATCAGGCTAAAGCCCTACAGTCTTTGGGCCTCAATGCTCAAGCCACCACCTTGCTGAGTGGGGTTTACCAGACCCTGCGGCAGACAGCCGATGATGCTTTGCAAGCCGCTGGACTCAAAGCCCTTGGTCAGGCTCTGCGGCGAATTGGTGAGCTGGCTCAGGCTCAGGAAGTGCTGCTAGAGGGGAGTCACCTGGCTCAGGAACCGGCTGCGAAAGGAGAGATTCTGCTTGAGCTAGGAAATACGGAGCAGGATTTGCGCCGGCAGGCCCTGGCGAGAGGTCAGAGTAATGCGGCAGAAATTTTGGCTCAAAACGGGCTAGATCACTACCAGCTAGCTGCTCAGCTCGCTTCGTCTCCCTTACTATCTCTCCAAGCTCAAGTTAACGCCCTAAGACTGCTGATTTTGACGGGTCAGTGGGATGCTGTCGCCTCAACCTGGCCCAGTATGATTCCCGCCCTGTTAGAACTATCACCGAGCAGATCGGCTGTTTATGCCCAGCTAAATTTTGCCGACAGCTTGACCTGTCTGCGGCAACCTTCGCAGTTGGCTGTACTGACCTGTATGGGTAATGTTTCATCTCAGCAACCGATCGTAACCGATGCTCCCCTAGAACTGGCACCGCCGCCTTCGGAAACCATTGCGCGTATTTTGACAACAGCTATTGGCTACTCTCGCCAAATTCAAGATACCTTATCTGAGTCTTTTGCCTTAGGCCAGCTGGGGCAGCTATATGCCGTCAATAGACAACCCACCGAGGCCATAGCCTTAACAAAGCAGGGGATTGAGCTAGCCGAAAGCCTACAGGTTTCAGAAAGTGCTTTCAGATTGTACAGGCAGCTGGGCCAGCTCTTAAACCAGACCGACAATCGACAGGCCGCGATCGCCGCTTATAAAGAAGCTGTGGACGCGCTCGATCAAATTCGTGGCAGTTTGCTTCGCATTAACTCAGAAGTGCTCTTCTCATTTAGAGACAATACAGAACCGATATACCGAGAATTCGTAGACTTGCTGCTCACCGGTAACCCTAGTGACACTAGCCTGAGAGAGGCCGTTCGCAATATTGATAATTTACAGCGGACTGAACTCGAAAATTTCTTGGGCTGTGATTTATCTCAGCTCTTCGAAATTGGCACAGGAACTATTGACCCTACGGCCGCAAAAATTTACCCGATTATACTACCTGAGAGACTAGCCATTATTCTCGAGATACCGGGTCAGTCACTCCGCTATTATCAAACACCCGTTTCCCAAGGCCAGTTTGAAAAAGCCTTGCGAAACTTGCGCACTCAGCTGACAGAGCCAGGGCTAACCCCAGAAGTTATTGTCGAGGCGACTAAAATTTATCAGTGGTTGATCGACCCCTTAGAACCAGCACTAGAGAATAATCCTCAAATTCAGACGCTGGTTTTTGTTCCCGATGGTGCTCTACGAAATATTCCCATGGGCGTCCTCTATGATGA
>JBARVK010000601.1:0-8848 GCA_049646225.1 Nodosilinea sp. | reverse complement strand
TCCATAGACAGATTGTCTTTGTAGGCGGTCAAAATCGCCTGTTCTTCGTTCGAAAGGCCTTGCCAGTAGTGATCCCACTGGGTAGGGGTAAGGCCAAAGTTGTGCTCTTGCAGCGAGGTTTTCAGCCAGCCCAGCACCATAGCCGGCTGCTCGCGCAGGGCAAAGATGCGAACCGCATGGTAGCTAATTTTTTCGCGCAGGCGATAGACCTGCTGCACTGGCATGTCGAGGGTTTGGGCAATTTGATCTTGGCTTAGCCCTTTGAGATGTAGATCTAGCCAGCGGGCGGCGGTATCGTCTAGGGTGCGGCTCAGGTAGTTGGCAAACGAGTTTTTAACCTGGTGTCGTAGGCTCTGCTGCTCTAGGGCGGACTGCTCGTCCTGGTATTGGTTCCAGGCTTCGACATCGAGCAGACTGAGGGAGTCTTCGCTGTCGCCAGCGGTAATCTCATCGGAAACCAGGCGAATTAGTTCACCGCTGGGCACCTGGGTCATACCGCCCTTTTGGCTGCGGCGCAGGTAGTTAACGAAGCGATAGATAATCAGGGGCTGGTTGCGAATGGGGCGCAGGCAGTACTCTTCGATACTGGCTAGCATTAGCAGATTGCGTAGTCGTGAATTCTGGGTACAGGTGGTGATCCATTTAAGCTGCTGGGCCAGATGGCGATCGCTGCGCATCATCTCTTGAATCACTTCTTGAATCACATCGACCACTGATCGACGGCGATCGCGGCTCAGCGAGATCCAAGTCTTAATTTTGCTGCGAATTAAAAATAGACTGCTCAACCGCTTAATTAGCCGCTGATAGCCTTGGTCGGGGCTGATGCCCCAGTAGCGCTGCTGCAGAATGCGATAGCGGTACTCAATAGCTCGGTGTGCGATCGCCAGGTCGGCCTCTGCTAGGTCAGTCAAGCGTTCAGGCGACTCGCCCAGCAGCCAGCTGACGACACTCTGACAGACAGACTGAGGCTGATCAGGAAAATCTTCTCGAAAGCGGGATAACCAATCCTCCGCTATAGGGTCTGCCCCGGCCATGCCATCAATCCTTTTTGCGTGTTCTGGGTTGGCTGTAGGCTTATCTTAGTATCTGTTCTATTTAGACTTACGACTTAGGGCAGTTTTTTTAGCTTAAGGTTTCTGCCGGGGTTAGCACCGACTAAAAGCTTTATGCAATTTTTACAAGCTTGACGCTTCTAGCAAGTTTCTGCAAAGGGTCAGCCATCGCAGCCCAGATTGCCTTAGCAGAGCGGATAGTAATCTCATACTCTATATGTATTGATACGCGGCTTTGTGGTGCTAAACATCACAGTTAATACTCTGTAGCACCAGTATGATTGAGTTCAAGCCACCTCCTTTGGGGTTTTGTATTAGAGGTCACAGACTTACTCAATCTGCCAGGGCGGGTGCGGGTAAGTCGGTATAAATTCCAGAAAAACAACACGCGAGTTCCGTCACCAGGGTCTACCATGTTATCCCTCCGTCCGAATGGTTTAGGAAGTGTTACTCCAAACTCCTCTGCAGCCGTTATTCATCCATCTACTCTATGTCTTATCAAGCGATCGATGGATGTCTTAGGGGCCCTAGTGGGCCTGGTCATTCTAGGTATGGTGGGCTTACCCATCGCACTGGCTATTAAGGTGGAAAGTCCCGGCCCTATTTTCTACGGCCAAAAGCGCTATGGCCTGAAGGGAAAGCCCTTCACGATCTGGAAGTTTCGCTCGATGGTAGAAAACGCCGATGCTCTCAAGCAGACCGTCTCCAATCAGGCTCAAGGGCTAATCTTCAAAAACGAGAATGACCCGCGTGTTACTCGGGTGGGTTGTCTTTTACGAAAAACCAGCCTGGACGAGTTTCCACAGTTTTGGAATGTCCTTAAGGGTGACATGAGTCTGGTTGGCACTCGCCCGCCGACGGAAGACGAGGTGTCTCACTACAGCCCCTATCACTGGCGTCGACTTGATGTTAAACCCGGCATGACTGGACAGTGGCAAATTAGCGGTCGGTCGGCGATCAAAGATTTCGAAGAGATAGTCCACCTCGACCTGCACTACCAAGCCATCTGGTCGCCTCTCTATGACCTGTGGGTAATTGTAAAAACCATTGTGGTCTTGTTTGACCGCCGGGGGGCCTACTAATAGATCGCGTGGCTCCCTTGCCCCCTCGCAATTGACAATAGTCGCTGAGTTAGTGCTGTAACTCGTTAATCGGGGCGCTCGGGGTCAGCTGCGAGAACCAAATTGTCACGATGCACTACCGTATCGGCTCCGCTGTAGCCCAAAATATTAGCAATATCCTCTGAGCGGTGTCCTAAAATGCGCTGCAGTTCCGCAGCGCCATAATTGACAATGCCCCGAGCGATATCTCCACCGCTGGCGTTGCAGAGCACAACGGCATCTTGAGCCTCAAAGCTGCCGTCAATCTGGGTAATGCCTGCGGGTAGCAGCGATTTACCACCGGTCAAAATCGCGGCTACCGCTCCCGGATCGAGGTAAAGACGACCGGTGGGGGCTAGACCAGCGGCAATCCAGCGTTTGCGGGCCGGATTAGGGTTAGGTAGAGGCGCAAACTGAGTGCCTACCGCTTCGCCGGCCAGGGCTTTGATGACATTTTCGGGTTGGCGGCCATTGGTGATGACAGTGCGCACTCCGGCGGTAGTGGCAATTTGGGCTGCCTCTAGCTTCGTCAGCATACCGCCAGTCCCCCAGGGCGATCCCTGCCCCCCGGCTACCGCTTTTAGCGCTTGAATATCGGCCAGGCGGTCGATCGAGATAATTGGCTCGGCCCCAGGATTAGAGCGTGGGTCGGCGGAATACAGGCGATCGACATCGGTCAGCAAAAACAGCCACTGAGCGCCAATCAAACTGGCGACTAAGGCCGATAGGGTATCGTTGTCACCAAACTTGAGTTCTTCTACCGCCACAGTGTCGTTCTCATTGACGATAGGAATAACGCCCAACTGTAACAGTTGACGAAAGGTGCGGTAGCTGTTGACGTAGCGCGATCGCTGGGCCAGATCGCTGCGAGTCAGCAGCACTTGGGCGATGGGTTGGTTCAGCGCCGTGAACAGGTCATCATAGATGCGCATGAGACGACCCTGCCCCACAGCCGCTACCGCCTGCTTCATAGCCAGGGTCTTAGGGCGATCGTTCAGGTGTAGCCTTCTACAACCAATACCCACGGCCCCCGACGATACCAGCACGACCTGATGCCCCTGCTGGCGAAGGGTGCAGAGAATTTCAACTAAGGCCGCTAGGGTAGAGAGGGCAAACTGCCCAGTTCCACCGCCGGTCAGGCTGGAGGTGCCAATTTTTACCACCAGTGTTTGAACTGGGCCTATGGTCAATTGACAACCTCCTGTAGAAATCGCCCTGGCAGTATAGCAACTGCGCCCTCTCAATAAACATTGGGTGCCAGCCCCAAGGCCAGCACCCAAAAATGGCTTACTAAATTAAGAGCCTTTATAAAATTGCGGCTCCTTTATATCTTTTACAATTTTCGCAGCGGTTGCTAGGTATCAAATAAACTCTAATATTTTCTTTACGTTTCCTTGGGCAACGTTTTTCTGGTAGATGTTGCGGCTTGTAAACGTCCCTGAGGGGAGCGGGGGCACTGCGGCGGCTTCAGAGGGTAACGCCCAAATACTGAGAGACTATAACCTCAAGCGATCGCAGCGGAGAGGTGCGGACAACTTGATTGAGGTCGGGCATGGGGCTAACCAAGATGGTAAATAAACCTAGCCGATTTCCGGCTAAAACATCGGTAAATAGGCGATCGCCTACCATGGCGACCTGGTTTTCGGGCAGATTCATAGCCGCTAGCGCCAGCTTTATCTTTCGTCTTGAGGGTTTGCCAGCGCTGGTCAGGTAGGGCACCTCCAGCAGGTCGGCAATGCGGTTGATGCGAGGAGCGTTCATGTTGTTGCTCACCAACCAGACCGAAGCTTCAGCCTTGATTTGATCCATCCATCGGGCCAAGTCGGGGTTGGTTTCGGCCTGTCGCAGGGGCACCAGGGTGTCATCGACATCTAAAATCAGCCCTTTGAGACCATGATTGACCAGCAAATCTGGGGATATGCTGAGCACGTTTCCGTTCAGTACTAAATCGGGTTGTAGCAGGCGAGACAAGGACATAACAAAACCATAATCCCCAAAGCTCAGCATAATCTAGATCAGGTGCCTAAGGGTGTAGGCGCGGCGGAGCGATCACGTGGGATCTCCGGGGTCAATGGACCTGACCTCGTCACCTGACTATTCAGTAGTGGGCAGTTGTTGAGTCTGTCAGTTGTCGATAGTGGCTCGAATGGCATCTCGGGCCGCTTCATGCTCAGATAGGGTGCGGCTAAAGACATGGGTGCCGTCGTAGCGAGCCACAAAGTACAGGTAGTCAGTACTGGCCGGAGCTAGGGTGGCGTCAAGACTGGCTAGGCCAGGGCTGGCTATGGGCGTAGGCGGCAGGCCTGGGTTGATGTAGGTATTGTAGGGCGAAGGCGTCTCCACCTGAGCCCAGGTGAGGGGCTGCTCTTTGGTCTGAGAAATACCAAGCCCGTACTCCACCGTTGGATCGGCCCCCAAGGGCATGTTTTGCTGCAAACGGTTAGTAAACACTCCCGCAATGAGACCCCGCTCGTCGGGCACCACCGATTCTTTTTCGACAATGCTGGCTAGAGTAGCCCACTCAAGCAGCGATAGGTCAGTCGTAGTCTGCTGGTAGAGAGGGAGTGCCGCCATCTCAAAGCGCTGCAGCATGGCGTCTACAACGGCCTCTGGAGTTACCCCTGCAGCGGGTAGTTGATAGGTATCCGGAAATAAAAAACCTTCCAGGTGAGGAATTCCGTCGGGCAGCCAGGGATATTGGCCGTTGGGAATCTGTTCTGTAGCTGCTAAAAAGGGGTCGGACGAAAAGAACCCAGCCTCCTGAAAGTAGGTCGCCATTTGCCTGCGGTTCCAGCCCTCGGGAACGGTAAACGAAGTTTGCACCACCTGTCCGCTGCGAATGCTATCGGCAATGGCGGTCATAGAATCAACCGGGCTGAGGGCGTAGGTACCCGCCTGAAACCCCGCTTCAGGGTTTTGCCAGGTCTGCCAGCGCGACCACAGCTTCCAGGCCAAAGCTGAACGAATTAGACCTGCAGCTTCCAGGTCTTGACCAATCTGCTGACCCGAGGTGCCCGGTGGTATTTCAATCTGTACAACCTGTTCAGTGGTGTCGGTGGTGTTCGCTCCAGTCGGCCCGTTGGCCCAACTCCACCAAGTCCAGCCCTGCCAGGCCGCTGCTCCTGTCGCGAGTGGTAGCAGCAGGCCTAGAAAACTCCATCGAACCCAGCGTGAACCCTTAGTCATAGTTGCGATCTTGATAACTGCCACCGACGGCATCCATACTCTAAACTTTCCTTACTCTAATAGATCAAACAGCTTTGCCTCCAGGCCACCGCGAATAGCCTGAAACTCTTCGGGGGTAACCACCTCTAACGTCCCGCTGCTGTTGCGATTGGCAAAGATGAGTAGTGGATCGAGCGGAGTACACAGCGTATATTCTTCGTCTTCGTAGAAGCAGGTGGCTAAAATTTGAAATTCTTCAGTAACAGGGTTGCCGGCTTCGTCGAGATCATCAAGCTCTAGGGTGATGCAGTTATCTTCCTCTGCTTCGGGCAGTTCTCCGGCGGCAGTTAGCGTAATAGCAGTGCGCTGTAGGGTCAGGTTTTGTTCCGCCAGCACGGCTTTGGCGGTCAAGAAAATCTGGTCAATATCCTCATCTTCGACATCCATCAGGACTTCGTCTTCGTCCTCGTCATCTTGCTGCCAAACGAAAATCTCAATCGGGGCATCAATGGGTAGCAGCAGCAGGTATTCGCGACCATTTAGCTGAAAACTTTGCTCCACCTGGCAGGGCAAAAACCGCCCGGCATCGTCGGTAAGAACTACGGCTGACTCATCGATGGGTTGGGTATTATCCGCCATGAAGCCACTCTTCTTTGAATAACCAGGTGCGGAGGGAGCGCCGCAGCCCAGCATGAACACTGAACGGTCTTATCAGAATATCCCATCCTGTTACGTCTATTTACGATGAGCTGATCACAAGCGCCGTTCGTCTAGCCAGCGCTGCAGGATAATAGCAGCAGCTTTGCGGTCGATTAGGGCTTTATCGTAGGCGACAGAATGCCCTGCTTCCCGCATCAACTGTTCGGCTTCTACCGAACTTAGCCGCTCATCTACATAAATGACAGGCAAATCCAGTGCCTGACTCAGCCCGTTGGCCACCTTGCGCACCTGGCGGGCCTGAACACCTTCTTCACCATTCATGGTCAGAGGTAGGCCGACAACCAAGACTTGAGCCTGCCGGGCTAGAGCGATTTGCTGGATATCGGTCAGCAGCTGGGCAAACGATTGCCGATGGATGGTCGTCAGCCCTGTAGCGATCAGTCCGGTACCGTCGCAGCCCGCTACGCCAACTCGCCTGCGCCCAATGTCTAACCCTAGAGCTGAAACGGGTGTCATCGTGCTGTGCCCACAGAATCGTAATGCTTAGCGATCGCGCTCAGAAATAGGAACATCACTATTGTCCTCTGTCGTTTGCGGCCCTAGTATGGCCTGCCAACGCTCTGCGGACCAGGTCATCCGTCCAGGAATAGGCTTGCCAGCGGGCTGTAGCCCTGTTAGCACATCAGAAAGCTGCAACCCCTCCAGAGAAAGGTGGCGAGCCTCACGCACCTTGTGCCACACCGACCGCGACAGCAGCAGCGCGTGGGATTCAGGAATAGCCTGAATTTGGTTAAAACATTCTTCCCGCTCGGGCTGATAGTCGAGGGAGGTGAGCCGCAACGACTGAGCTGGGAAGGGGTGCAAAATCTTGGCCATCTGGGCCATCAGCTCTGGATACAGCCAGGTGTAAGCCGGATGCACCGTCAGCCCAGCCTCATGGGCCTGCTTACCATCGCGGGAGATAGCCAGCCGAAATTGGCCAATGGCAGCCTTGCGCTGCTGCTCAAACACGTAGGCACTAACGGTCTCAACCTGGTTGATCAGGCGATCGGTTGTAGCGGCGGCGGTACCCAGCAGCCCCGTCTTGAAATCTTGAATTTGGTGATCAAAGACCTGTCGTACCAGGGGTGGCATTGAGGCGGTATCGAGCTGGTAAAGCAGCTGCGCATCGGCGTTGCTAATTGGCAGCAGGTTGGGCAGGTCGGGCTCGCGCTGGGCCAGGGCGGCAATTTGTTCAGGCGGCAGTGCCCAGTAGGTCATCTGGGCAAGGGGCTGAAATCCGTTAAAGCGATAGAGAGCCAGGGCCGATTTGTAGCTGACGTCGACTTCTATCATCCAGGTCCTGGCTTCCCACACCACATCGAAGCAGTGGCGCAGTAGCCGTGAACCGACATCCATGTAGCCCGAGGTGTCTGGAGCAGAGGTGTCGGCCAAGGCGCGGCGGTTGACTACCACTTGCTCGACTCGCCAGGTGCTGCGAGTTTGATTAAAAGGAGATACCTGAATCAGCCCCACCAGGCTTTTTTGGCGCTCGGCCACAAAGGTGGTTTGGCTCTGCTGCTGAACCGGTCGAGGTAGCCAACTCAGCACCTTGAGCGGGCCGTACCACCGCCGCTGATGGTCAAGCCATGACACCATGGCTTCGGCGGCATCGCCATCACCACCCGCCTCAAGGTCCTCCGGTTGCCACTGCTTGAGGTCGTCTAAGTCGCGGTACTGCAGTGGCCTAACCGTCAGCGCTGGGCCGGGAGTGATCATCGGTGCCATAGGATCTCAAAGATCTGACCTGTATGCCGTCATCCTAGCCGATTTTCCCAATTTCCACACCGCCATCTACAGTGACCAAGGGCCGATCTCCCTGGCTGGTAAACCAGAAAACCGTTTCTTTACTGAGGGGAGTTGAGAATACTAATTAATAAGGCGTGAGAGTGAAGGGAGGGGGTTCAGACTTCGCCATTTACAAAACTTATGATTTAAGCGACGATTGCAACTATAGTAATCAGCAGTCCGTTGGCAGCGGGCAAACCAGGGCTGTGCTGGCCCGAAAATCAGTATCTAGGACTTACCATGAGAAATCTTTTTGCCATTGAGCGGTTTTGCCTGTACGGTCACATCGTCGCTATGGCCTTTGGTCTGGCAGGGTTACTGTGGGTGGTGCCCCACCCTGGCATCCTAGATTACTTACCGGCTGGGCACACTCTGTTTCAGTGGAGCATGGCTGGTGGCGGTGTCGGCTACATTTTGCTGGGCACCCTGGCGGTGGCTTTATACGCCTACCGCACCCTAGGCTTTGGGGCGTTATTGACGTTTGCGATCGCGGCCATCGGCATCTCTATCACCAGTGAGCTACTGGGCACCAGTACTGGCTTTCCCTTTGGCCACTACAGCTACCTCAACGGGCTGGGTTACAAAGTAGCGGGGCTCGTGCCGTTTACCATTCCCCTGTCCTGGTTTTACCTGGGCTTATCGTCCTTTTTGCTGGCTCGCAGCGGGCTGGCGGCGGGGGGAGGCCCCGGTCGCTACGGCTGGGCGCGATCGCTGACCGCGGTACTGCTGGGCTCTGTGCTGCTCACCTCCTGGGACTTCGTACTCGACCCGGCCATGAGCCAGACGGCCCTGCCCTTCTGGTACTGGCATCAACCCGGTGCCTTCTTCGGCATGCCCTACCAAAACTTCGCCGGCTGGCTGGGTACGGGGGTCGTGTTTACGGGCGTGGCCTTAACCCTGTGGAAAAGTTTCAAATTTTCTCCTGAGCTAGATCAGTCCCAACTGACGCTGCCCCTGGTGGTGTACCTATCTAACTTCGGCTTTGCTCTGGTTATGAGCCTAGCGGCTGGTTTTTACGTACCCATCGCTCTAGGTATTTTGACC
>JBARVK010000600.1:0-4314 GCA_049646225.1 Nodosilinea sp. | reverse complement strand
AGGAACCGGAACCAAACGGCGATCGCAAAACTCAGATGGGTAATTGAGCCGCCCTGCGCTAGCTTATCCCTGACACTGCCAAGGATAAATTTGGGTATTTTGTCTGAACCATTCAAACACAGTCGAGACAGCTGATCGCGCACCTTGGGGTTGGCGAATCGCTCGATTAGCGTTTGCTTATAGCTGCTGAGCTGAATGCCAGGCAGCGGCGACAGGGTTGACGCAACCTCATCCATCATCCGTTCAATCACCTGACGAATCAGCGCGTCATTCATTGCTTCAGAACTGTAGGTGTAGCCGAGTAGCACCCCTAGATACCCGAGCAGCGAGTGGCTAGCGTTCAGTAGCCGCAGCTTCATCAATTCGTAGGGCTTTACGTCGTCGGTTAACTGCACCCCAACGGATTCCCAGTCGGGTTTGCCCGCACAGAATTCGTCCTCAATCACCCATTGCAGAAAGGGTTCTGCCACCACGGGCCACCTGTCATCGACGCCAAAATAATCGCGCACCATCTGAATATCTGCTGGCGTCGTGGACGGGGTAATGCGATCGACCATGCTGTTTGGAAAGGCTACATTCGATTCGATCCACTGGCCTAGGTCAGGATTTTGGTGTTTGGCGAAGGCCGTCAGCATGCGTCCTACCAGGTCACCGTTGCCCTGGAGATTGTCGCAGGAGAGTACGGTGAAGGGTGACAGTCCCCGCTGCCGCCGTCGATCGAGTGCCGCCGTGAGAAAGCCATAGATCCCATGGGGCGCATCGGGATTCTGTAGGTCGTGCTGGATGGTGGGATGGTTGATATCAAACTCACCCGTGCCTTCGACCACGTAGTAGCCGCCTTCAGTGATGGTCAGGGTGACAATCCGGCACTGCGGGTCGGCCAGGGTTTCGATCACGACGTCTCGGTCATCGGGCGCAAACAGGTATCGGCTAATGGAGCCAATCACGCGGGCCTGGTCTCCGTCGGGGGAGCGCTCTACTAGCGTATACAGACAGTCCTGGGCCTGCATGACATCCCGCATTTTCTGGTCAAACTCCAGCAGGCCGACGCCGCAGATGCCCCAGTCGCTGCCGGGGTGCTGCTCTAGGTAGTTATCTAAGTACAGCGCCTGGTGGGCACGGTGAAAGCCGCCGACGCCAACGTGGACGATACCGTAGCTGACCTGGCTGCGATCGTATCGGGGCACCCGCACCTGGTCCGGCAGCTGCGAAAGCGTTTGTTCAGTCAGCTTGACGAGGGATTTCGTGGGGTTGGGGTTGCTGTTCATAGGTTTGCTCTAACGATACTTCGGGGTGCTGCTGCACGGTGAGGTGGTGGCGTTCGGCTTTGGGTATTGCCAGTCCTTCAGGGTTAAACAAGTGGCAGAGGTCGCCGTCGATGGCGATGGGCACGCGATCGCGCACCTTGGCCCGACTGTCGCCATCGGTCTGCACGATGAAGGTGTCGCCCCCGGCAACCTTGACGTAGAGATAGGTTGCGCCCCCCAGCCGTTCCACTACCAGCACTTCGCCCATTAGCGTAGGATTGCTGCTATCGATCCGCAGGTGCTCGGGGCGGATACCCAGGGTGGCGCGATCGCCTGCCGCCAGCATCTTCGGCTGCACGGGCACGGTGACGCTGGCATCGCCGGGAAGCCGGACGACGGTGCCAGAATCTTGCACGCCCACCGTTTGCACCGATACGAAGTTCATCTTCGGGGAGCCGATGAACCCGGCCACAAACAGGTTGCGGGGATGGTGGTACAGCTCCAGGGGAGAGCCCACCTGCTCGATAATGCCCCCCTGTAGCACCACGATCTTGTCGGCCAGGGTCATGGCTTCTACCTGGTCGTGGGTGACGTAGATCATGGTCGATTGCAGGCTTTCGTGGAGGCCCGACAGCTCAATCCGCATCTGTACCCGCAGGGCGGCGTCCAGGTTAGACAGCGGTTCATCGAACAGGAACACCTTGGGATTGCGGACGAGGGCACGACCGATCGCTACCCGCTGGCGCTGTCCCCCTGAGAGCTTGCCGGGTTTGCGATCGAGCAGCGGTTCGAGCTGCAATATTCGCGCTACTTCTCGGGCCCGCTCCATGCGCCGATCTTTGGAAACCCCTGCCAGCCGCAGGCTGAAGGCCATGTTTTCGGCCACGGTCATGTGGGGGTACAAGGCATAGGTTTGGAACACCATCGCCAGCCCTCGCTTGTCGGGTGGCACGTCGTTCATGCGCTCGCCATCCACCAGCAGGTCGCCGGAGGTGATGTCTTCAAGACCGGCAATCATTCGCAGCAGGGTGGATTTACCGCAGCCGGAGGGACCGACAAAGACCACAAATTCTTGATCGTCGATGTCCAGATCGACGCCTTTGATCACCTCTGTATCGGTGTAGGTCTTATGGATGTCTCGTAGTGTGACGGTTGCCATGGGTTGCTCACCTTTAGTTCATGGGAGAAAAGAAGTAGCTGTAGGTTGGGTGGAACGGAGTGGAACCCAATGCTGGTCTGGGTTTGTTGGGTTACGCTGGCGCTTCACCCAACCTACTTTTAGACGTTTACTTGACAGCCCCAAAGGTGAGACCTCGGACTAGCTGCCGCTGGCTAATCCAGCCAAAGATTAAGATCGGCGCGATCGCCATGGTCGAAGCGGCAGACAGCTTAGCCCAGAACAAACCCTGGGGGCTGGAGAAGGAGGCAATGAACGCTGTTAGCGGGGCGGCATCAAAGGTGGTCAGGTTCAGGCTCCAGAAGGCTTCATTCCAGGACAGAATGATGGAAAGTAGGGCCGTTGAAGCGATTCCCGGTAGCGCTAGCGGTAGCAAGACATGTACCACTTCCTGCCAGGTAGACGCGCCGTCCATGCGATCGGCTTCTAGAATTTCCTTGGGTACTTCTTTGAAGAAGCTGTAGATCATCCATACCACAATCGGCAGGTTGATCAGCGTGTAAATGATGATCAGGCCGATGCGGGTGTCCAGCAGCCCGGTTTCTCTCCCCAGGATGTAAATCGGCACCAGCACGCCTACGGCGGGCAGCATTTTAGTGGACAGCATCCACAACAGCGTGCCCTTGGTGCGCTTGGTGGGGAAAAACGACATGGCGTAGGCCGCCGGAATCGCCAGCAGCAACGACACAATCGTCGCCCCCAGGGAAATCACCACGCTGTTCCAAGCGAAGTTGAAGTAGGAGGCCCGTTCCTGCACGGCAACGTAGTTTTCTAGCGTTGGTCGGAAAAAGAGCTGGGGCGGGGTGGCCACCGCCGCCACTTCTGTCTTGAAACTGGTGATGAACATCCAGAAAATGGGGAAGAACAGCAGGCCGGCCACCAGCCAGCCCAGCAGCGGAATCCACCAGCGAGTAGAGGTATGACTGGCCATATCAGGTATCCAAATTACGAGCAACACTGCGCATCAGGAAAATCGCCACGATATTCGCCAGCACGACGGCGATTAAGCCGCCTGCCGACGCACCGCCCACATCGAATTCCAGCAGCGCTTTGAGGTAGATGTAGTAGGCCAGGTTGGTAGTGGCCAGTCCGGGGCCGCCCCCGGTGGTGACGAAGATTTCGGCAAAGATGGTGAGGAAGAAAATCGTTTCGATCATGGCGACGACGGCGATCGCCCGACTCAGGTGGGGCAGCACCACAAACCGAAACAACTGCGTTGCACTAGCGCCATCCATCCGGGCCGCTTCCATCTGGTCGGCATCAAGCGACTGAATTGCGGTCAGCAAAATCAGCAGGGCAAAGGGCAGCCATTCCCACGACACGATGATAATGATCGCAATCAGCGGAAAGTCGGCAAACCAGTCCACAGCCCCCAGGCCCAGCCCCCGCGTGATCTGGGCAAACAGCCCATTTACCGGATGCATGAGCATGTTTTTCCAGATCAGAGCGCTGACTGTGGGCATGACAAAAAACGGCGAAATCGCCAGCACCCGCGCCACGCCCCGACCAGCAAAATCCTGGTTAAACAGCACCGCACACAGGGTGCCAAGGCCAATCGTAATGGCCAGCACCGACACCACCAGCACCAGCGTGATGCCAATGGAGGTCCACAGGGCCGGGTCGGTGAGAATATAGGTAAAGTTAGCGAAACCTACAAACTCGCGATTGTCGGGAATCAGTAGGTTGTAGCGCTGGAAGGCAAACCAGATGGCCATCGCCAGTGGCACCACCATCCAAAGCACCAGGGCAATGACGGAAGGAGCTACCAGCCACAGTGCAGGGATCCGCTGTTGCGATCGCGGTCGAGTCTTTGGTGGCGGTGAATGGGAAGGCGTTGCGATAGTGGAAGTCATGGTGGATAGAGGGTGAAGGGATGGGGGAGATGAGGGG
>JBARVK010000599.1:0-6500 GCA_049646225.1 Nodosilinea sp. | reverse complement strand
GTTTGGGCCTCGTTCTGGAGGTGTTGGCGCTGCCGCTGCTGCTGGGACAAGTCCTTCAGGGTTTGCTCAACCGTCCGGTAACCCTCGTAGGCGGCTCGATGGGTCTGGCAAAGGGCGATCGCCTGCTCAGCCTGCTGCATCGACTGCTGCAACCGGGCAACGTTGGCCTGCCTGGCGTCCTGCTGGTGCCCTAACCCCTGACGCTGGGTGGTCAGGGTTTGCACCTGTTGAGCCTGGGCCTTGAGGGCATCGCGCTGGGTTTGCAGTGTTTTGAGCGTCGCAGTGAGGGTTTTGAGGCGCTGCTCGCTGGTGGCGATGTCCTGCTGGAGAGTTTGCTGCCGCTGGCGCAGGTCATCCTGGACCGAAAGAGCCTCGTCGTACTGGGCAATTTCGGCCTTGGTCGCCTCGACCTGGTCTTCGGCGTAGCGGCGCAGAGCATTCATTTGTTTAAAGGCTAGCTTGTAGTCTTCAACCTTAAGAATGGCGTCGAAAACGGCCTTGCGATGCTCAGCAGGCTGCAAAAAGTCGGCGGTGAAGGTGCCCTGGGGCACCCCCAGGGTGCGAGCAAACAGCTGCGCCAGGTTGGTGGTAGGCCCTACCCCCAAATGCTGGCGCAGCCAGGGCAGCACTTCGTCTTTGATGCGGGTATAGGGCAGGCGCTCGTTGAGCTGGGGGTCAAACAGGGCATAGCCCCGCTGGGTACAGCGCTGCACCTGGTAGGTGCGGCTGTCGTAGTTCGAGGTAAAGGCTACCGTGACCTGGGCACTGCCGCTGCCATTGCGAATCAGGTCTTCTTTGGCGTAGTCGCCCTGGTAGTTGAAGAGCACCCAGGCGATCGCCTCTAAAATACTGGTTTTGCCAGCTCCATTTTCGCCACAAATGGCGTTGGTGCCCGGCTGAAACTCGAAGTAGCGATCGCGGTGGGTTTTAAAGTTTTGCAGTGCCACCGACAAAATTTGCATACCTGTTCCATCGCTCGCTGCCGCCACGAAACCTAGGATAGCTCTCTTTCTCCAGCGCTGGGAACCTAGGGCTGTGGCCTCAAGGAACGGCCCTGCTAGTCGGGGCGAGCGGCGGTAGAGGTGAAGCACACCGGCTCAGCCTCACCCCGGGTGCACCAAATTTGAATCACCGTAGATGGATCTTCAGGAGAAATCCACCACGACTGGAGCTGCACCAGTTGGTTAGCCACAGGCAGCGCAGCGGTTTGAGCCGAGGCAGCCGGGGGCGGGGGCAGGTTAATGCTGGCAACTGCCTGGATCGACTGCTCCAGCGCGGCCTGCAGCTGGGGCGCAGCCTGAATCTGCACCTGGGACGGTGGGCTGCTCGACAGCGTGGCCGCCCAAGCCAGGACATCGTTGCGGACTACCCCCGCCTGGGGCGATGCAAGGGTGGGGGCGTCTGGGGTAGGGCTTGCGGGTAGTGTTGAGGTAGCAGGTACAGCTGCCGCTGGGGTAAACGACGGCCTGATATCGCCAGCCGACGAATGCCGAGCCTGGGCCTCGGCCTGCTTAACCCCTGGCTGCGTGATATAGCTGTGGCCGTAGGCGGTCAACATACCCGTGGCCATGCTGAGGGGAATGAGCAGACGTACCAAATGGCGCTGGCGGCAGCAGCGTTTGGCATAGCGATCGCAGGCGTCTAAATAACTGCTAGCCAGCACCGATAGCTGTTCACCATGCCTGTGTCTAAAGCCCCTGGCCTCCTGCAGACGGGTCTTAGATAAAAAATAGTCGGCATGATTGGGTTGGCGCTGGTGATGCCACTCCTGAGCCGCAATTTCAATGGCCCGCTGCTGCCGCACCGTTGGGCCGTGGCTTTGCAGCCACCGCTGCAGCAGTGGCCAATTGCGAATCAGCGCCTCGTGAGCAATCTCTAAATAGACCTCATCGGCGGCGGCGACTGAGCCACTAGACTCTGAGGTGCTGGGTGCCCCAGGCAGATTACCTTCTGATGGCGAGAAGACTGGCGCTTCGGCTCCTGAAGATAACGGCAATAGTGATGAAAGCGACGGCCCAGCCTCAGACTGTGGTGAGTCTGAGGGTGACCAGGCCGGCACGGCGATCGCCGCCACTTGCTCAGGCCTCAGCCCCTGGTTTTGAGCGACCACGAGGCGAGCAGACAACAGCTTTTCGAGAATAGCCACCACAGCGGCTTCGGGCAGGGCAGGGGTAACCAACTCGGGCAGAGAGACCAAGCGGCGAGTGGCGGCAGCCCCATCACCCAAATCACACAGACTCAAAAAAATGCGCTGGGCGATCGATCGCTCAGCGTCAGACAGGCTTTGATAGAGCTCGTCGGCCCGCTGGTTAAGCAGGTGGCGAACGCCACCCATTTCAACGTAGGCCGCCAGCGTCAGTCGAGGTGGTTCGGTGGCGGTGGGGATAGACTCTCGCCGCAGCCACAGCTCCTTGAGGAGGATTTGCAGCAGGGCCAGATCAGCGGGGGCGTTGACGATGTCGAGCAGCAGCGTATAGACCAAGTTGGCGTCGTAGCGTAACCCGGTTTTTTCTAACGGACCCACAATGGTGGCCTTGAGCTGGTTGTAGGTCATGGTCGGGACGACCAGACTGTGGGCCGCCACCAGCGCCTGAAACGTCGGTACATCGGCCAGGTCGGCCAAGTGGTGAGATTGCAAACCCAACACCAGGTGCAGAGGCAGGTGCGTCTGCTCAACGGCGGTTGTCAGGAAATCGATGATCAGGCGGCGATCGCGGTCGGAATGAGCCCCCGGCACCAGCAGCGCTTCAAACTGATCCAGCACCAGCACCAAGTGGTAGGCAGGGCCACGCTTGCTCACTACGGCCTGCACCAGCTGAGAAAACCCAGTTGCGCCCTGCTGCAAAAACGACTCGGCCTGGCGCAGCTGCTCGGCTCGCGGCAAGCCTGTCAAATCAGGATCCACAAATAGTTCAGCCAGTCTGGCCAGGGGGGAAGCCGTCAGGGCAGCGTAGCGCACATCCCAAACCATTTCGCTGGCATCGTTGACCAGATGGGGTATGAGCCCGGCCTGCAGCAGCGAGGTTTTGCCCGCCCCCGTAGCACCCGTCAGTACACACAGCGGCGATGACTGTACCTGCTGAACCAGAGTCTGGGTGATGTCGTCGCGACCAAAGAAAAGTTCGCGGTGGGCCGTCCCAAACGGGGCCGCCCCTGGAAATGGACAAAAGCCGTAGCGCATCTTCTGCAGCCGATCGAGCAGTGGTGGCGGCATATCGCAGACCGGGGCCGTCAAGCCCGACATGCGGGTCAGCACAATTTCGCTGCCAGAGCTTTCAAAGAGGGGCTGCTGAAGCTCACCCTTCAGCTCACGGTTCACCGTATCGGTAAGGGAGTGGCTGTTGACGGTGCCGCCTTTGATTTTGTATGGATTGAGCCCCGATAGCAGCGCCTGGGTAAAGACGCTGTGGTGGCCATCCAAGGCTTCGTAGGCCGCCTCATACTCTCGGGCAGCCGCCATGAACAGGCGATCGGTGCCTGCTCTAGCCCCCGGATCGGCCTCTAACATATTGAAAAATTCGCCGCTGTTGCAGCAGTCGAGCAAAATTACCCGCTGCCGCACAGGGCTCTCTTGCAACAGCCGCCGCAACCAGTGTAGAGACAGTCCGTAGTGCCCGGCCACAGGATTGGCATCGCTAGTCGCCAAGTAACCTTCTTGAATACCCGCTTGGCGCTGTAGCCCGTGGCCAGAATAGTAAAAAATAGCCGTTTGAGGGATGGTTTTGCCCGCTGGCTTAAACAGCTTGATCAGGGCGGCTTCTAGAGCAGCAGTGGTGACCATGCCACGCTGGCTCACCGCTGGCTTTTGATGAATAATGGCCTCTGGAAGCCTGGTTACGCGGCATTCTCCAAAGCTTTCTAGACAGCGCGCTACAGCTTCAGAATCGTGGGCCGGAGCCTGTAATTCAGCCAGGTATTGATAGGAATTAATCCCGACTATTAGCGCATCCCGTGACATTTTGATTCACACCCTAATCTGACATCTTCTGAATCTAAAGGAGTGGCCAACTGCAATGAGATCATTGACGTTTAAGCCATTACTTCAGGCGAGAGCTTCGATCGCTTTGCCATCAAAAATTGCAGCAAGCAAGATCTCGACTTAAAACTGCGGCTCGGTGGGTTCAGTTTAGCTAGGGGTTAAAAAACTTATAAGAGGGGTTTGACCCCTAAAAAAATAAGGCTCAGATCTCAAAATTTTGAATTAGCTATTTTGTCCGAATAATCACGTAATTACGCTAACTCTGAAGAGAAATGCCAGGCGATCGCAACCGAGAAGACCGTATAAAACACGGCCCTCCTTTGATTTGAATAGCGACAGATGAGAGATATCCCGTAGAATTACGGAGATAATTTTGTACTTCCGTAATCTGGCTCATTTCGAATATTTGTGATCAAAAACCTATCTAGCAGTCATGCCTAAAACAATTTTCAGGCTGGATTACAACTGAGCTAACGGCCTTCAAAGAGCATGGCGTCTGGCCTCGGCGATCGGCCTTTTGCACGCCCTCCTCGGTCGTAATTTTGACATTATTCCGCTACGGATAGTCTGATAGCTGCTCAAGCCCAGTGACTGGGCCAGGTAGTGACCAAAAAGACCACCAGGCTAATCAGGGCAAGTACACCCTGCAGAATGTTGCCCACCAGGGTGCCAACCACAATGGCCAAGCCCACCTTGGCCGACTGTTTGATGCGCCGAAGCAGCTTGAGTTCACGGCGGTGCAAAAATTCGCCAATAAACGCCCCCAGCACAGTCCCGACCAGCAGCCCCAGCAGGGGAATGCCGGTGGGCAGCAGGGGCAGCAGACCAAACAACCCCAAAAACATACCGATGAAGGCTCCAATTTGGCCCCACTGGCTGGCTCCGACCCGCTGCGCCCCCAGCACCCCGGCCAGGTAGTCTATGGCAATGCTGAGGAGGAGTGCCGCGATCGCTACGCCTAGGGCCCACTTGAGCCCGACAAACCCGGCCACTAGCCCCCACACTACAATCGCTCCCACAATTAGGGTAATGCCAGGCAGGGCGGGTACAACAGCCCCAATGACGCCAACCACCATCACCAGCACCAGCAGCCAGTAGAGAGCCAAATGCCAGACCGCTGGCGCATTGATGGCAGTCGGAATCTGGGCGGGTACACTGGCCAGGCTATGGCCGATCGCCACCCAGTAGCTGCTGACGGCGGCGATCAGACTAGCGACCAACTGACTCACCTGCTGGTAAATCTGAGAAAGGCCCTGGGGCAGGGCGGGGGCAAGCGCCAAAAAAGCAGTCATGCAGAAAATATCCTGGGACGTAAGTACCGCTAGCCCGAAGGTGGGGCAGCCAAAACGGAAGTTCAGTCTAAAGCGGATCATAGCTAAAACCAGGACCAACCTCGGTAGGACGTCAGGTACGGCCATTCCGGCTGGTGAGTCTGGTTACTGGTGCTAGGGCATGGTTCTAGTCCTCCACGCCCTGCCGTGGCTACCCATGCACGCCGCTCATAGCCAGCCATCGACGCTATCGGTGGGCGCGGTGGACTAGAGGCGTTACAGTTGGGAGGCTCTACCTGACCCGATGGCCCGTTAGGGCCGGGGTTTAACCATCGCCCAGGAGTCTTAACCGTTGTCCTCTAAGCCTTTACTGCCCAGGCTGTCTGGGTTTACTCCCCCGGCCCCAACTCTGGTGATTGCGGCCATCGCCTCGACTCAGCTCGGCTCGACCCTGGCCAAAAGTTTATTTGGCCAGGTCGGCCCCTTGGGGATGGTGCTGCTGCGGGTGGGGCTATCGGCGCTGGTGCTGGTGGCCTGGTGTCGCCCCCGCTGGCGTGGTCATTTGCGCCAAGACTATCGGCTGTTGGTGGCCTTTGGGCTGTCGCTAGCGGTGATGAATGCGTTGTTTTACTGTGCGATCGCGCGTATTCCCATTGGTGTTGCCGTGGCGCTGGAGTTTTCGGGGCCGTTGACCGTGGCGCTGCTGCACTCGCGTCGCTGGCTCGACGGCCTGTGGGTGGCGCTGGCGGCGGTGGGCATTGTGCTGCTGTCGCCGCTCAATACCCCAGCCCTGGATGGCTTGGGGGTCGTGTTGGCGCTGCTGGCCGGAGTCGCGTGGGGAAGCTACATTGTGCTGTCGGCCCGCATGGGTCAAGCCTTTCGCGGTGGCGAAGGGTTAGCGCTATCGATGGTGGTAGGGGCACTGGTGCTGCTGCCCATTGGGGTAATCGCAGACGGTCAGGCTTTGCTATCGCCGTCGATTTTGCTGCTGGGCTTGGGGGTGGCGCTGCTGGCGTCGACCCTGCCCTACACCCTAGAAATGGCGGCGCTGCGGCGGATGCCGGTGAACGTGTTTGGGGTACTGATGAGCCTAGAACCTGCGATCGCGGCCGGACTCAGCTTCTTGTGGCTAGGCGAAACCCTGACGCTAACAATGGTGGGAGCCATCGGCCTGGTGACGCTTGCAGCGGCGGGTATTTCACTGTCTCAGCCTGCCGCTAAGGTGGTTTAGGCTGAGGGGGGCTTAGGGC
>JBARVK010000598.1:0-6002 GCA_049646225.1 Nodosilinea sp. | reverse complement strand
TGCCAGCACCGATGCGGTCGTTCCCCAAAAACTCAAAATTTGGCTGGCTAATTGATGCGGATAAACGGCATGGAAAAAGTGCCGACCGGGGCAGAGGGCGATGCGATCGCCTGGTTTCAGCCACGGCTGCCAGCCCTGAATCTGAGTTGGGTCAACCACACAGTCGTCTTCGCCGCCGCACACCAGCAGGGGAACCGATACGCTGCCGGGGCACTGACTAGCTCGCTTCAGCAGCGAGTGGGGCGACACCGAATGCAGCAAGTCTTGCTCTAGCAAATTGACCCAACCCCGGGCCAGAGGTCGAGCCTGGTGGCCAAATAGGCTGTAGACCATTTGGGTTAGCACCTGCTGCCGACTGCAAGGCAATCTTTCGAGTTGGGTGTAGTAATGGGCCTGCCAATCAACCATGGGGTTTATCCCCACCGCCAGCAGTGTTAGCGATTTCACCCGATGGGGGTTTTGGCGGGCGTAGAGCAATCCCACCAGTCCACCGGTACCGTGACCGAGCAAATGCACCGGGCGGTTATGACCTTTTAGGTAGTCGTGCAGCAGGGCAACGGCAATGTCGATCGAGCTGGGCTCATCGGGGGTTTGGCGGTAGGCCCAGTGGGCTACCGCTACATGACGGGCTAGGCTGCTCAGTAATTTGTAGTCAAACCGCTCAAAGCTGGGGCTAACGTTGAGCCACACAGCATCGGGAAACGTCGATAGAGTCATGGGATAAACAATGGTGGGCTGTTACAAAGAGGTAGACAGTTAAAGGGGGCGATACTAAAGTCGCAGCAGACAATGCCCCAAATTGCCTCAGCAATCGCTTCGGTATTGCCAGTCTGGGTTCCGAAGAACAGATCTGATACCGAATCCAAATTCCATACCCCCGGTTCCCCACAAGCCAACCTGTAGGGCGTTGGCGTAGCCTGGCCAGAGGCCTCACCGCTGTTCGCCTAGGGGTATTGGGGGTAGCCAGACAGGATTTGGTATGAGTCATTACACCTGTTCTTGCAGATGATGTTGAAAAAAAAGGGGGGCAGGATGTTGGAGCCCTATACGCCCCCCAAGAGAGGAGAAGTTAATCCAACACTTGGTTACGATTTGCCTGTGCTTACAACTAAGGTCATATCCACATGGCGCTTATTGAGAAATAAACTCAATAAGAAAATTTGACCATAAATCGGAATCATTCTCAATAGATTAGGACTAAGTTTTGTTAAGGTGGTCTGATGCAGCTGCGCCTAAGGGCAATCAATCTGTTGCCCAGGTTTTGGCGTTATCCATACGCCTTGGAGCCGTTTCGCGGGGCTTTAGAAAGTCATAGAGGCGACATCTTATTGGTGTTTAGTTGCAAGAAGCTAAATGGCTGCGATCGCCCCTGATGCGTTGGCCTGGGGGCGATCGCAGTTTCATCCCATCGCTAGCCGTCTCGACTATTGGGAAAAGTCGTACTCGCGAATCTCCAGACGACAGTCGTTTTCCATGTTGAGGGCGCGCTTGATCGGATTGATGTCCCTAAATCCATCCGACCCGCGCTGTCTGAGGCTGGTTTCAAAGCGATCGGCAAATTGGGACACACAAGAGTTACGGCTATCGCCCAAGCGTTCTAAGCTAACCAGGGCGGTATCCATATCCCAAACTTCTACAGCTGTGTAGAGCTGCTCCCACAGACGATTCTCTTGACTGTTGGTCGATACCTGCAGCTGATGGCGATCGAGAATGCGATAGGCCAGCCAAAAGCTGGCGCTGAGAATGGCTGCCATACCCAGAGAAATGAAACACCCTGCTAAGGGATTTCGCCGATTGAGCCTCGCTGCTGCAGGGGGTGGATCGGCATTTAGCCCCTTGGTGTAGTACTCGACGAAGGTCGGCATCTGGTCGAGCAGCCAAATTTCAATGCCCTTGGCCTTAAGCTGCTCCGCGATCTCATAGGTCGTGTCTGGGTCGGTTTCTGGCGTTAGCCCGGCAATCACTGGACGCTGATCCGGAAAATTTTGCTGGCGCGCCTCAATGGTGTCTACGGCGGCCCACAGATCCGCAGGAGCCAGAGTCGGAGGGCAAAAAATGGCGTAAATAGGCGTCAGCAAATCCACCAGGCCGCCGTCAGGGCAGGGTACCTGTCGATGAACGCTGTGGCCATAATCTTCGAGCCAGCGCTCTAACGCGGTGCAAAGATCCTCTGAACTGGCAAACTCTATGGCAACAGTCACGGTCAGTTTGGGGTGTAGGGTAGTCTTTATGTACTAATTTTAGTCCGAACTTGCGCCGCTGATGTTGGCAACCGCAATTGGATGAGAAGAACTCAATGCGTTTAGGCGTCCTGAAATGATAGAGCCAATTTTTTCAGCGGTTTCGTTAATTTTGCGGATTGGGGTCAGGCATTTGCCGATGCTGGGCCTGAGGCTATAGAATGAGATTAAGTATTGTAAATATTTTCTAAGGAAAGATTATTGGTTTTGATAGTTAGCTCTCGAATTCGGCGCTGGAAGGGTTGAACCAAACCCCACCTGACGCCTACGGTTCTCCCCACTGCGGAGGAAGCGAACGCTTATGTAAAGTATTAATACGTAAAGCCCGCTGTAACTCCACATATCGGGATTAGTCTTGGCCTCGGCCTCACCTACAGTCGTGGTCCATTTCAAGCTAGAGCTCACTCCAGTTAGTTCTGGTCTTTCCATTGCTCCTCACAAAACGGGTACCGACTAACCACCATGTTTGAACACTTCACCAACACCGCTATTGCCGTCATTATGAAGGCCCAGGAAGAGGCTCGTCGGCTGCGCCACAACTTTGTGGGCACCGAGCAGCTGCTGCTTGGGTTAATTAAGGAGGAGGCTACCCTGTCAGCCAAGGTGCTGGGGGAGTTTGGGGTTAATCTCAACGATGCCCGGGCTGAGGTCGAAGCGATTATTGGCCGGGGTAGTGGCAGTGTGCCGCCTGAGATCCCGTTTACGCCAAAAGTTAAGCAGGTGTTTGAGCAGGCCTTTCAAGAGGCCCGCAAGGTTGACTCTCCCTACATTGAGCCCGCCCACCTCCTGCTCAGCCTGTGCCAAAACACCGAGAGCGTGGCCTATCGGGTGCTGACCAACCTGGGGGTAGACCCGGCTAAAGTGCGCACTCGCATTATTCAAGAACTGGGCGAAGTCGCCGCCATGCCGGCTGGAAGGCGCGGTAGCGATCGCGACGGCTCCCGCAAGTCAGGCAAAATTTTGTCTGAGTTTGGCACTAACCTGACTGACCTAGCGGCGGCGGGAAAAATTGACCCGGTCGTCGGTCGCGCTAAAGAGATCGAGCGCGTGGTGCAAATTTTGGGCCGCCGCACTAAAAATAACCCCATCTTGGTGGGCGAGCCGGGCGTGGGCAAAACCGCGATCGCCGAGGGCCTGGCCCAGCGCATTGCCAATCAGGACGTGCCCGAAGCGCTGCTCAGCAAGCGGGTGATCAGCTTAGATATGGGCTCGCTGGTGTCGGGCACCCGCTTTCGGGGCGACTTCGAAGAACGCCTCACTCAACTAGTGCAGGAAGTGCGCGAAGATCCCGACGTGGTGCTGGTCATTGACGAAATCCACACGCTGATTGGTGCGGGTTCCCTAGAGGGTGGCCTGGACGCAGCCAACATGCTCAAGCCCGCCTTGGCGCGGGGTGAGATGCAGTGTATTGGGGCCACCACCCTCGATGAGTTCCGCAAATATATTGAGCGTGACGCGGCCCTAGAGCGTCGCTTCCAGCCGGTCATGGTCAAACCGCCCTCTGTGGATGAAACCATCGAAATTTTGCACGGTATCCGCAGTCGCTATGAGCAGTTCCACCAGGTGAACTTGACTGATGAAGCGTTGGAGGCCGCCGCTAAGCTATCTGATCGCTACATTAGCGATCGCCACCTGCCCGACAAAGCCATTGACCTGATCGACGAGGCAGGGTCCCAGGTGAAGCTGCGGTTTATGCCCAAGTACCCCTCCAAAGAGCTGAAGCAGGAACTGCGTCAGGTCAACAAAAACCTCGACGAAGCCATTGAGCTGCAAGATTTTCCGAAGGCTAAGACCCTGCGGGAGCAGCGGCAGGATCTGCTTCAGCAGCTCCAGGCCGATATTCCTGAGTACGGTGAAGCCGAAGCGGGCAGTCTGCCGCCTCAGCCCGTGGTTGACGAAGAAAACATCGCCGATATTGTCGCCGCCTGGACCGGCATTCCGGTCAACCGCATGACTGAAACCGAAGCCGTCCGGCTGCTGCACCTTGAAGATGTGCTGCACGAGCGGGTGATCGGTCAAAACGAAGCTGTAGTGGCGGCGGCCAAAGCGATTCGGCGGGCGCGATCGGGCTTAGCCAGTGCCGCTCGCCCGATTGCCAGCCTCGTATTTTCTGGCCCTACCGGGGTCGGTAAAACCGAGCTGTCTAAGGCGCTGGCCGTAGCGCTGTTTGGCTCTGAAGAGGCCATGATTCGCCTCGACATGTCGGAATTTATGGAGAGCCATACCGTATCGAAGCTGATCGGGTCTCCCCCAGGATTCGTCGGCTATGACGAGGGCGGCCAGCTCACCGAAGCGGTGCGTCGTCAACCCTACAGCGTCATCTTGATGGACGAAATCGAAAAAGCGCATCCCGAAGTCTTTAACCTGCTCTTGCAGGTGCTCGACGACGGCGTATTGACCGACTCGAAGGGGCGCTCAGTGAGCTTTAAGAACACCCTAATCATCATGACCTCGAACATCGGTTCCCAGGTGATTGAGAAAGGCGGGACTGGTCTAGGCTTTGACTTCGCCACCACCGATGCGGCCACTAGCCAGTACATCAACATTCGCAACCTGGTGAATGAGGAGATGAAGCAGTACTTCCGTCCGGAAATGCTGAACCGAATCGATGAGATTATCGTCTTCCGTCAGCTCACCCGCGATGAGGTGAACCAGATTGCCGACCTCATGCTGGAGCAGGTTAACGAGCGTCTGGCCGATCGCGAAATGGTGGTTACGCTCTCCGACGACTTCCGCGCCCGCCTGGCCGCCGATGGCTATGACCAGCGCTACGGGGCTCGTCCCATGCGCCGCGCCATTGCGCGACTGGTCGAAGACACCCTAGCCGAAGCCATTTTGGCCGGGATTCTGGAGCAGGGCGATCGCGCTCAGCTAGAACTCGACGACGAAGGCAATCCGGCGGTTACCCCAGTTCGCCAGCCGGCTCTGGTAGGATAACCCTGGACACCATCACCAGCCTGCCCCATGGTAAACTTTCCCCCCGACCAACCCAACTCCGCTGAGCCAACCCGTCCCGTCGGTGAATCCTCGCCGCAGGGCAACCGGATTCTAGAGTTTGATGAGCTGCTAGCGGTGGTTCTGGCCTTTATCGGTATAGGCTCTATCCTGTGGTGGGGCATTGGCCGCAGCCAGAACCTGTGGGCTGGAGCCGAGCGGCTCCAGCGGCGGGCTGGTGATTCACCGGCGATCGCACGTCCCGGCGAGGAAGATGAAGTGGGTGTGTTTGAGCCCCGCAGCTTTCCTCAGGACGAAGACCGTCCTCGTCGAGGCATTCTCGACAGCACTGGGGCGGTGTCCGGCCTAAATGACGATGATCGCCCCCTAAATGACGCGGTTCGCCGGGAAGCAGTTCCTGTGCCTGTTGCTCCGACGACAACAGCGCCAGAGGCTGAGACCGCTGAGGCATCAGAGGCAACCCAGCCCCTAGATATCTCAGACGTGCCCACCACCTATTGGGCCTACCCCTTCATCAAACCGATGTATGACGCGGGCTACCTGCCCGACCTGCCCGACAGTCAGTTTCGGCCCGATCAACCCTTGACCCGTGCTGAAATGGCCGCGTTGATCTCCCAGGCGTTTGGCGATACCTCTGCTAGCGCCGACCTGACCTTTAGCGACGTGTCCAGCGACTACTGGGCGGCTTCTGCGATCAATAATGCTGTGGCTCAGGGCTTTATGGTGGGCTACCCCGACGGCGAGTTTCGGCCCCAGCGCACCATTCCCCGTTACGAAGTCATCGTAGCCTTAGCATCGGGCTTAAAC